>JABFWC010000144.1 GCA_013362385.1 Pseudarthrobacter sp. | reverse complement strand
CGCTGGAGTCAGCGGTCCCCGGCCAGGACCGGGGCGGTTTCGTCCTCGTAGTCCTCGGCGTCGATGTCGCGGCCGAGCGGGTCCCACTTGTTGAGCAGGATCACCACGATGGCGATGGCGGGAACAACAGCGAGTACCAGCAGGGCCCTGGTTCCCCAGGCTGCCGTGGCCAGGGGCCAGAAGACGAGGCCGGCGATCGCTCCGAGGCGGATGCCGATCTGGGTGAAGCCGGTGCCGGCTCCGCGCAGGGACGTGGGGTAGGACATGGTGGCCATGGTCATTCCCTGGGCCCCGGGGCCGGCTGCGTGGCAGAAGATCAGGAGGCCGATGACCAGGGCGCCGATGAAGGACCAGGCACCTTCGACGTTGCTGAGGCTGCCGGCGATGACCATGCAGGTGAAGGTGCCGCAAAAGCCGAGGAGTGAAAGCTTGCGCGGGCCGATCTTGCCCGAGAAGCGGGCACCGATGAAGCCGCCGGTGACGCCGAAGGCGAGGTTAAGGATGAGCGAGGAAACGATGTTGGTCATGACGTTCTGGGTGTGCAGCATGGCCAGCACGATCTGCCCAACGAAGAAGCCCACGGCGTAGTACTCCATCGACTGGCTGGCATTGATGACGAGGGCCAGGCCAGTGCGGCCCCGGTACTTCTTGCCCACGAGCTTGCCCCAGGCCTGGGTCAGGGTCATCTGGAACTGCTTGCGCTCGGCACGGGGGTCGATGGCGTCTTCCGCCACTTCGTGCAGGCCCAGGTTCTGCGCCGCCCAGGAGGGGGATTCCGCCATGTACTTCTGGCGGAAGATCATGATGAGGATGGCGGGGACGGCACCGAAGCCCACCACGATGCGCCACATCTGGTTTTCCGGCCAGTGCAGGTTCTGGAACAGGAAGTAGACGGGAATCAGCAGCGCGAAGGTGGAGGCGACGGCGGCGTACCACATGGGCTGCCAAAGGGAGACGGTGCCGCCCTTCTTCTTCCGTGAGGCGTATTCGGCCAGGAAGCTGAACGCAACAGGGAAGTCGACGCCGATGCCCACGCCCATGATGAAGCGGGCAATGATGAGGGTCCAGACGTCAGGGGCGACGGCGCAGGCGATGGCTGCGACAACGAAGAAGACCATGTCGGCCATGAACACCTTGAACCGGCCGAGCTTGTCCACGAAGTAGCCGCCGAAGACTGATCCGACGAGGGCACCCACCATGATCGAGGCGGACACCACGGACAGCATCTCAGGGCTGAGGTGGAAGTCCTTGGAGATGTAGGGAAGGCCGAACGCCACCGAGGTGAAGTCGTAGGCGTCCAGGAAGATGCCGCCCAAAGCAATGAGGGTGATGGCGAAGGATTTGCCCGTCTTGAGGGCACCGCTGTTGATGAGGTCGGTGACGTCCTGGGCGGAGCGCAGGACGATCCGTCCGCCGCTGGGCGCAGCGGCGTTGGGGACTGCTGACATTGGGGGTCCTTTCGAAAGCCCACTGCTTTGTGGGTCTCGTCTTTGCGAGTCTGCTACGTCCGATATTTCGAACGTTGGTCGAAGTGGCGATCACGGGGTTGCTGCGGTAGGGTGATCGGGAACACAAAGGAGTCTAGGGATACGGCCCCGGGCCGTCAAGCGCTGGACCGGAAATTGGATGCCGACACCTGCAACAGAGGCGATGCAGGAGCCGTCCAAGGCCGACTGATTCGATTACCGGGCCAGTTCAGCGGCTTTTACTTGCCGACCTTTGTACTAAATTTCGAACATGAAAGGGGTGCTCCGCATGGAGGACCGTCAACTGCCCAAGTGGTCCGAGATCCGGGAATTGCTGCAGTTCCGGAGCTTTGAAAAGGACCCGGTGCAGCGCCGGCTTGCCCGGGCATTCACGATTGCCGACCTGCGGGAGATGGCCAAACGGACCACGCCCAAGGCGGTCTTCAATTACACCGACGGAGCTGCCGAGGAGGAGATCACGATCGCCCGGTGCCGGCAGGCCTACCGGGATGTGGAGTTCTCCCCCGCAGTCCTTCGCGATGTCTCGGACCCCGATCCGTCCACGAAACTTTTTGGCCGCACCATCGACTTCCCCCTGGTCCTGGCGCCTACGGGCTACACGAGGATGATGCACAACGACGGCGAAAAGGCGGTGGCGCGCGTAGCTGCCCGGAACAACATTCCCTACACACTGTCCACCGTCGGCACCACCACGGTGGAAGACCTCGCCAAAGCAGTTCCCGAAGGTAACAACTGGTTCCAGCTCTACATCGCCAAGGACAGGAGCAAAACGGAGGGCCTGCTGGAGCGGGTGCTCACCAGCGGCTATGACGTGCTGATGGTCACGGTGGACACGCAGGTGGGCGGTGCGCGCGTCAGGGAGCTGCGTGACGGCCTGACCATTCCGCCCACATTGTCGCCGAAGACCTTTGCGGACATGGCCATGCACCCGGCCTGGTGGTTCGACAAGCTCACTACACCGCCCATCGAGTTCGCTTCGCTCCGGGGCTTCGGCGGGAATTCGGCAGAGGTAGCGGACCAGGTGTTCGATCCCGCCCTGACGTTCGAGGACATCGCGTGGCTGCGGCGGGTGTGGCCGCACAAGCTGCTGGTCAAGGGCATCCAGACCGTCAAGGATGCCGAACGCGTTGTCGAGCTGGGCTGCGACGGCGTTGTCCTCTCCAACCACGGCGGACGGCAGCTGGACCGCTCACCCACCATCCTGCGCATCCTCCCGACGGTCCGCGAGGCCCTGGGATCCGACCCCACGGTACTGATCGACAGCGGCATCATGTCCGGCAGTGACATCCTGGCCGCCGTCGGCCTCGGTGCGGACGCGGCCATGGTGGGCCGGGCCTACCTGTACGGCCTGATGGCCGGCGGCGAGCGCGGCGCCGCCCACGCCGTGAAGATCCTGCGGTCCCAGTACGTACGGTCCATGCAGCTGCTGGGCGTCAAGTCCACGGCAGGCATCTCCGGCGATCATGTGGCACTGGCTGGCTGACCGCCAAAGGTGGGCCCCGCTCCCCCGGCCCTTAGCGGTAGCCGAGCTCGGCGCTGAAGCGGGCAGCGCCGTCGGCCGCCAATGCGGACCACTCCTCCACCGGGCGCTGGTTCCAGCGCATGTCCGGAACGGAGATGCTCAGGGCCGCCACCACTGCGCCGGTGTGGTCCCGGACCGGCGCGGCCACGCAGGAAACGTCCGGGGTGGACTCCCCAGACTCGAAGGCCAGCCCGGAGGCACGGATCTCGTCCAGGACGTTGGCGAGTGCGTGGGGCTCAGTGATGCTTTTGGGGGTCAGTT
>JABFWC010000080.1 GCA_013362385.1 Pseudarthrobacter sp. | reverse complement strand
CGCTCCAGGATGGCGTCCGTGTCCAGGTGCTTGGGCAACGGCAGCTGCACGATGTACCCGTGGCAGGCCGGGTCCGCATTGAGTTCGTCAATGAGGGCCTCAACCTGCTCCTGGGTGGCGTCGGCCGGCAGCTCACGCTGGATGGAGTTCATCCCGATCTGCACAGATTGCTTGTGCTTCATGGACACGTACAGCTGCGAGGCAGGGTCCGCGCCCACGAGCACAGTGGCGATGCCTGGAGTGACGCCCTTGGCCTTGAGTGCGGCCACGCGTTCGGTCAGCTCGGCCTTGATGGCAGCGGCGGTGGCCTTGCCGTCGAGGATCTGCGCGGTGGTGGTTTCAGTCATGGGTTACCACTGCTCGTGCTGGGGGTAGAGCGGGAAGTCGGCAGCCAGCTTGTCGACGCGGGCCTGCAGGGCTTCGACGTCGGCGCTGGTGCCTGCCTTGAGGGCGGTGGCGATGATCTCGGCGACCTCGGTGAACTCGGCAGCGCCGAACCCGCGGGTGGCCAGCGCCGGGGTGCCGATGCGCAGGCCGGAGGTGACCATCGGCGGGCGGGGGTCGAACGGAACGGCGTTGCGGTTGACGGTGATGCCCACCGAGTGCAGGAGGTCTTCGGCCTGCTGGCCGTCAAGCTTGGAGTTGCGGAGGTCGACGAGCACCAGGTGCACGTCGGTGCCGCCGGTGAGGACGGAGACGCCGGCTTCGGCGACGTCGGCCTGGTTGAGGCGGTCGGCGATGATCCGGGCACCTTCCAGGACGCGCTCCTGGCGCTCCTTGAATTCCTGGGTGCCGGCGATCTTGAAGGCCACGGCCTTGGCGGCGATGACGTGCATGAGCGGGCCGCCCTGCTGGCCGGGGAAGACGCTGGAGTTCAGCTTCTTGGCCCACTGTTCCTTGGCCAGGATCACACCGGAACGCGGTCCGGCCAGGGTCTTGTGCACGGTGGAGGTGACGACGTCGGAGTGCGGCACCGGGCTCGGGTGCAGTCCGGCGGCAACCAGGCCGGCGAAGTGTGCCATGTCGGTCCAGAGCAGCGCGCCGACTTCATCGGCGATGGACCGGAAGGCAGCGAAGTCCAGGTGGCGCGGGTAGGCGGACCAGCCGGCGATGATGACCTGCGGCTTCTCGGCGATGGCCTGCTCGCGGAGCTTGTCCATGTCGATGCGGAAGTTGTCCTCTTCCACTTGGTAGGCCGCCACGTTGTACAGCTTGCCGGAGAAGTTCAGCTTCATGCCGTGGGTCAGGTGGCCGCCGTGGGCCAGCGACAGGCCCAGGATCTTGTCGCCCGGGGTGATCATGGCGGACAGCGCGGCGGCGTTGGCCTGCGCACCGGAGTGCGGCTGGACGTTGGCGTACTCTGCGCCGAACAGCGCCTTGACCCGGTCGATGGCCAGCTGCTCTGCGACGTCCACGTACTCGCAGCCGCCATAGTAGCGGCGCCCCGGGTAACCCTCGGCGTACTTGTTGGTGAGGACGGAGCCCTGGGCTTCCATCACGGCGCGGGGCGCGAAGTTCTCGGAGGCAATCATTTCCAGGGTGCCGCGCTGGCGGCCGAGCTCCTGGTCCAGGACTGCGGCGATTTCGGGGTCGAGCTGAGCCAGTGGCTGGTTGCTGACGTCTGTGGTTGAGGTGGCTGTAGTAGTCACGAAGAACTCCTGGCTAGGGATACGGGCACTGCTTAGGTCAGGCTACCGGCTGGCGCACTTGCGCACCTTGTCGATGACACGGCGTGGAAACGCGCGGGAGGGTGCTGCGGTACTGACGCAGGCGCAGCCCCAAGTCCGGCAAGACATGACCCTCGGCCCAGGCGTACGATCCGTGGTCTTCGTGATTGCCGCTCCCTGGTGGTTAGCCACCCAACGCCAGTTGCGACCATCCCAGCCTACCAAAACCAGCGCCAGCCGCGCGGGTAGGCTATTACGCGTGAATGAAGAGCAGCTGAACCAGTCGTATGTCCTCACCCTGTCCTGCCCGGACCGCCCCGGAATCGTCCACGCGGTGGCCGGCGCGCTGCTGGTGGCGGGATGCAACATCATGGATTCGCAGCAGTACGGCAGCCCGGCAACCGGGAACTTCTTCATGCGCGTCGAGGTCACCACATCCGTCCCCAAGGCTGAACTCAGGGCCGCACTGGAACCGGTGGCGGAGGCCTTTTCCATGCAGTGGAGCCTCAACACCGTTGGCGAGAAGGTGCGCACCCTGGTCATGGCCAGCACCTCCGCCCACTGCCTCAACGACCTGCTCTTCCAGCAGCGCTCGGGGACCCTCCCCATCGATATCCCTGCCATCGTGTCCAACCACCAGGACCTGGCCGGGCTTGCGGAGTTCTACAGCATCCCGTTCCACTACATCCCCGTGACCAAGGACACCAAGGCGCAGGCGGAGGACAAGCTGCGGGCCCTGATCGCCGAGCACGACATCGAGCTGACCGTCCTGGCCCGCTACATGCAGATCCTCTCCGACGAACTCTGCACGGAGTTGACCGGCAAGGCGATCAACATCCACCACTCGTTCCTGCCGTCCTTCAAGGGCGCCAAGCCCTACCACCAGGCCCACGCGCGCGGCGTGAAGCTGATCGGCGCCACGGCGCACTACGTGACGGCAGCCCTGGACGAGGGTCCGATCATCGAGCAGGAAGTCATCCGGGTGGACCACGCCCGTACGCCGGAGCAGTTCGTGCAGATGGGCCGCGACGTGGAGGGCCGCACCCTGGTCCAGGCCGTGCAGTGGCACGCCGAGCACCGGGTTCTGCTGGACGGCAACCGGACTGTCGTCTTCAACTAGCCGTTAAAGGGACCTCCTGCCCTTGGACAGGCCGCGGCCCCGTCCTACGCTGGTGCCATGCAGGGCAATCCGGACTTCGGGGACCATGAAGCGGACCTGGCCGTCTTCTATGACAGGCATGCAGCCGCGCCGAACATCCGGTCGCATACCCGTCATCGCGTCGAAGGCCGGGACTGGTTCATCCGGCTGCTCAAGGACGAACACCGTCATTCCGTGTTCGAGCTGGGCTGCGGCACCGGCGACGAGGGCCTCGAGTTCGTCCGCGCCGGGCTGCACTACTGCGGCGTCGACCTGTCCGGCGAAAGCGTCCGCCTGGCGCGGGCCAAGGGACTGGATGCCAGCGTTGCCAGCGGGCGGAGCCTGCCGTTTCCGGCGCGTTCGTTCTCCGCGGCGTGGACCATGAGCACCCTGCTGCACGTGCCCAACAGCGGAATCCACGGCGTCGTCGGCGAACTGGTGCGCGTCTGCGCCCCCGCGGCGCCCATCGCCG
>JABFWC010000434.1 GCA_013362385.1 Pseudarthrobacter sp. | reverse complement strand
GTTGGGCTGGACGGCGGAGACCTTCAGCGTAAGCGCGGATTTATGCTGTCGCTACACGCAGCTTGGCCCGTTCGCCCAGGACGCGCCGGGCTTCGGCGCTGAGCCCGGCATCACTGATTACTTCATCAACGTCGTCCAGGGCCGCGATGGAGCTGATGCCCAGCACGCCCCACTTAGTGTGGTCAGCCAACACGACGGTTTTCCGCGCGGCCGCCACGAAGGCGCGGTCGGTTTCCGCTTCGAGCAGGTTGGGCGTGGTGAAACCTGCCTGGGCATCCATTCCGTGGACCCCCAGGAACAGGACGTCCAGGTGCAGTTGCTTGAGCGCACCGGTGGCGATGGGGCCCACCAGGGCGTCCGACGGCGTGCGCTCACCGCCCACAAGGATCACCGTGGATGCGTAGCGGGCGGAACCGGGCCGGGGAGCATGGTGAAAAAGGTCCGCAATTCTGACCGAATTGGTGACCACCGTAATCGGGGGCCCTGCGACAAGTTCCTTGGCCAGCGCCCACGTGGTGGTGCCTGCACTCAAACCCACCGCCATGCCTTCACGGACCAGGGCAGCCGCTTCCACTGCGATGGCGCGCTTCTCCGCGGTCAGCTGCGTGGACTTCAGCTCGAAACCGGGCTCATGCGTGCTGGCGTCACCGGGCAGCTTGGCGCCACCGTGGATGCGCTCGAGCTTGCCGTTCTCTTCCAGCACTTCGATGTCCCGGCGGACGGTCATGAGGGAAACACCTAGTTGAAGGGCAAGGTCGGAAACCCGCACCACGCGGTCGCGCTGGACGGCATCAACGATGGCCTGGTGACGAGCAGCGGGCAGCATCTGGGCGGATCCTTCGGGGCCGGGAACAAGTCTGCTCCCAGCATACGGCGACGGCGCCGCCCAGGCCGGGCAGCGCCGTCGCCGTCGTGGTGCCGCTTATTTGCGGAGCGATGCAGCGATCTCCTGCATGATCGTGGGGTCGGAGAGCGTGGTGGCGTCGCCGGGGTCCCGGCCTTCGGCGACATCCTTGAGGAGGCGCCGCATGATCTTGCCGGACCGGGTCTTCGGCAGTTCCGGGACCACCAGGATGTTCTTGGGCTTGGCGATGGGGCCGATTTCCTTGCCCACGTGGGTGCGCAGTTCCTGGACGGTTTCGTCGCCGTTGTTGGCTGCGTCGCCGCGGAGGATGACGAACGCGACGACGGCCTGGCCGGTGGTTTCGTCCGTTGCGCCCACGACGGCGGCCTCGGCCACGGCAGGGTGGCTCACCAGGGCGGATTCGATTTCGGTGGTGGAGAGCCGGTGCCCGGAGACGTTCATGACGTCGTCCACCCGGCCGAGGAGCCAGATGTCGCCGTCCTCGTCCTTCTTGGCGCCGTCCCCGGCGAAGTACATGTTCTCGAACCGGGACCAGTACGTGTCCTTGAACCGCTCCGGGTCGCCCCAGATACCGCGGAGCATGGAAGGCCAGGGTTCACGGATCACCAGGAAGCCGCCGTGCCCGTTCGGGACGGACTCGCCCATCTCGTCCACGACGTCCACGGCGATGCCGGGCAGCGGCACCTGGGCCGAGCCCGGCTTGGTGGCCGTCACGCCCGGCAGCGGGGCGACCATCTGGGCGCCGGTTTCGGTCTGCCACCAGGTGTCCACGATCGGGGCCTTGTCGCCGCCGATGACCTTGCGGTACCACATCCAGGCCTCGGGGTTGATCGGTTCACCCACCGAGCCCAGGACCCGCAGGGAGGAGAGGTCGTACTTGGCCGGGATCTCCGCGCCCCACTTCATGAAGGTGCGGATGGCCGTGGGGGCGGTGTACAGGATGGAGACCTTGTACTTTTCCACGATCTCCCACCAGCGGCCCTGGTGCGGGGAGTCCGGCGTGCCCTCGTACATCACCTGGGTGGCACCGTTGATGAGCGGCGCGTAGGCGACGTATGAGTGTCCGGTGACCCACCCGACGTCGGCCGTGCACCAGTACACGTCCGTTTCCGGATGGAGGTCGAAGACTGCTTTGTGGGTGTAGGCGGCCTGGGTGAGGTACCCGCCGGTGGTGTGCAGGATGCCCTTGGGCTTTCCGGTGGTACCCGACGTGTACAGGATGTACAGCGGGTGCTCGGAATCATGGCCTACCGCGGTGTGCTCGGCGGAGGCGGCGCCGACGGTGTCGTCCCACCAGTGGTCCCGGCCCTCGGTCCAGGCGACGTCCTGGCCGCTGCGCTTGACCACCACCACGTTCTGCACCGTGTGGCCGCCTGCATCTCCGTCGTGGGACAACGCGTCGTCCACTGCGGGCTTCAGCGGGCTGGGCTTACCGCGCCGGTAGGTGCCGTCGGCCGTGACCACGAGCTTGGCTTCGGCGTCGTCAATGCGGGAACGGAGCGCGTCCGCTGAGAAGCCGCCGAACACCACCGAGTGCACCGCGCCGATCCGCGCGCAGGCCAGCAGGGTGATGACGGCCTCCGGAATCATGGGCAGGTAGACGGCCACCCGGTCGCCCTTGGCCACGCCGAGGGACTCGAACGCGTTGGCAGCCTTCTTGACCTCCTCGGTCAGCTGCGCGTACGTGTAAGTCCTGGTGTCACCCGGTTCACCCTCGAAGTAGATGGCCACGCGGTCGCCGTTACCGGCTTCAACGTGCCGGTCCAGCGCATTGTAGGCGGCGTTGACTTCACCTCCGACGAACCATTTGGCAAACGGCGGATTGGACCAGTCCAGGGCCTGCGTGAAGTCCTTGTTCCAGGTCAGCAGCTCCCTGGCCTTCTTGGCCCAGAAGGCCGGCCGGTCGGCGTTTGCCTCATCGTATTCGGCAGCGGTGACAACGGCGTCTGCTGCGAATTCCGCGCTGGGCGGAAATGCGCGGGTCTCATGCAGGAGGTTTTCGAGGGCATCGCCCTGGTGCGGGCCTTGCTGGCCTTCCTGCTGCGTGGAAGCGGCCGGAACGGTGGCGGTGGAGCTGGGGGTGTCCTGGGACATGTGAACCTCATCATTCATCGATCTTTGCCGCGCGGAATGCTGCCCCTGCAAGGCCCTCCGCTTGCACGGCGTCGGGCTCCAGCCGGGACGGGCATGCCGCAAAGAGCTGTTCCAAAACCAAGCCTAATGCTTGCCGCCCATGCACTGTGCCCTCGGTCACAGATGCGCCAGTGAGCGGCATTTTTTAAGCGGTGAATGGTGTTTCCCGGGGCTGCCGGGGGCGTCCGCGGACCCTTGCCAGCTAGTGATCGGCCTGGCTGTTGACTAGGCTGAGATGGAATTGTGACTTCACTTCGGGCCGCCCTGCCACGCGGCAATGCT
>JABFWC010000017.1 GCA_013362385.1 Pseudarthrobacter sp. | reverse complement strand
ACGCCTTGCGTTGCGCCTGGGGGACGGCACCCATGGCCCAGTTCCGGAACCTGGCGAGCAGCGCCGTCGTCCGTTCAGGGGCTTTGGCGAGGATGGCCTGCACGGCTTCAGGCGAGGAGGTCCAGTGCTGCAGCGCCAGGGCTGCTTCCATGGGAGTGGTGGCGTCCTGTATGGCGAAACCGCCGCCGTGCAGCTCCGAGACGAGCTGCACGGCCCGCTGGGCGAAAGCCGGCTGCAGGCGGACGAGCTCCGTGTAGCTGCGGCCGAGGCCGGCCGGATAGATACCCACCACGTCCTTGAGGCATGCCACGGGAAGGTAAAAGCTGTTGTCGCCGGCAGGCGGTGTGCCATGCGGGGCAGCGGCGGGGTGGACCAGTGCCAGCTCCTGCAGGGAAGCAAGGATCCCCTCGATGGTGGTAAGGGAGGAGCCCTTGATCTGCCGGCAAAGACCCTCTGCAGACACGCTGTGCCCGGTGTCCGTGTTCGTGCATAGGTGGAGGGCCTCGAGGACCTGCATCTGCGGCCGGTTGAGCCGCTCCAGCGCCCGCTGCACGCTGACGCGGGAGCTGGCCCGCGCGGCCAGGGCGGGGAAGTCCGGAACGGCAGGGGAGATCAGGTCCGGCCGCGCACCGAACAGCGCCCGCAACGAATCGTCGCTGCGTGCCTCCAGGTCCTTGCCGAGCGCGCGAATGAGGGACATCAGTCCAACGTTACCGCCGCTGTGGCTTTCCCGCCCGACGCCGGGCTGCAACGCCGTCCAGGACCAGTAGGAGCATCAGGACGAAGGCTGCGGGCAGGCCGTAAAGTGCACCGTACGTGACCCAGGCGGGAGCGATTGCTCCGGCGAAGGCAAAGGCCATCACAGCTCCCACGGCCGCCAGGGAAAGCACGGCAACCACGGCAGCGAGGATCGTCAGCGGCCGCCGGAATCGTGAGAGTGTCATGGATGTAACGCTACCGCCCTGTTTAGCCGGGGCAGGCTGGTTCCGTCGAAGGCTGAACGGGGGCGGTGGAAGCGTGATTATGTCAGCCGGCGGGTAACCTTGGAGGATACAGACCAACACGGTTTGCAGGTGCCATACCTTGAACCCGCACAACAGGGCGGACGCGGTGGCAGTTGGCCGTGTCTCATGACAGCAGAACGAAGAAGGTTGATTACGTGCCTACCGGCAAGGTCAAGTGGTATGACAAGGACAAGGGCTTTGGGTTCCTCGCGGGCGAGGACGGCCAGGAGGTATTCCTGCCCAAGTCATCGCTGCCCGAGGGTGTAACGGAGCTCAAGGCCGGCACGCGCGTCGAATTCGGCGTCGCTGACGGACGCAAGGGCGCGCAGGCCCTTGGGCTGCGGGTCCTGGACAAGACGCCGTCCATCGCCAAGGCGAAGCGGCCTGCCGCGCGGGACCTCGCCCCGCTGGTGCAGGACCTGGTGACCGTCTTGGACAACCTGTCCGGAACGTTGTCCAAGGGCAAGTACCCGGAGGGGAACAAGGGCAAGGCAATCGCGGCCGCTCTGCGCAAGGTTGCCGACGAGCTGGACGTTTAACCGGCCATGAACCCCCAAGCTGAACAGCCGGGCGCACCCGTGCAGGAGCAGGCAGCCAGGACTCAGGTCAAGGGTCCCGCCAAGCGCAAGGCCGGCGTGCCGGTCTGGCGCACTGGAAAGCCCGATGCCTTCCTGGCCGCAGCCGTGGACCAGGCGCGCACCGCAATTGAGGGCATTACCCCCGCCGCCACCATCGGCCCGCACCTGGCCGCCAAGAGCGAAGGCGACCGGCTGGTCACGCACCTGTTCGAGTCGAAGCTCCCCGGATACGCCGGCTGGCACTGGTATGCGGTGCTGACCCGCAACTCCCGCTCCAAAGTGGTCACGGTGAACGAGCTGGGGCTGCTGCCGTCCGAGGACTCGATCCTGGCCCCTGAGTGGATCCCGTGGGCAGAACGCGTCCGGCCCGAAGACGAACAGCAGCAGGAGCCGGAAGTAGACGCGCAGGATGCGGACTCCCAGGAGGCAGGGGAGCCTTCAGGGCCGGCTGCGGCCGAGGGGTCCCAGGACGTCGAGGATGTCCCGCCTTTCCACGGCACAGACGAGGCGGCAGACGGCGACGCCGCCTCTCCGGAAGCCTAGCCGCCCTTTGGCAGACGGTCATTCGACTCCGCGGCGGCTAAATTCGACTCCGCCAGTTAATGCGAAACGGCGCCGTCCGGGATGACCCGGGCGGCGCCGTCGTGGTTTGGCAGCGGATTACTTGCGCAGCTTGCCCACCACGAACTCGATGCTGGACAGCAGGGCCGAAACGTCGTCCGGTTCGATGGCAACGAAGGTGGCGATGCGCAGCTGGTTGCGGCCCAGCTTTCGGTAGGGCTCGGTATCCACGATGCCGTTGGCGCGCAGTACCTTCGCCACGGCGGCGGCGTCAACCGATTCATCGAAGTCGATGGTGGCAATGACATTGGAGCGCTCGTCCGGGTTGGCGACGAACGGCGTCGCGAAGTCCGACGCCTCTGCCCAGGTGTAGATCCGGCCGGCTGAATCAGCTGTGCGGGCCGCGGCAAAGTCCAGGCCGCCGTTGGAATTCAGCCACTGCACCTGGGCGTCCAGGGTAACCAGCGTGGACAGCGACGGGGTGTTGTAGGTCTGGTTCAGGCGTGAGTTGTCGATGGCGGTCTGCAGGTCCAGGAAGTCCGGAATCCAGCGGCCGCTTTCCTTGATCCGTGCAGCACGTTCGACGGCCGCGGGGGAGAAGAGACCCAGCCAGAGGCCGCCGTCGGAGGCGAAGTTCTTCTGCGGCGCGAAGTAGTAGACATCACTTTCGGCGACGTCCACGTCCAGGCCGCCGGCGGCGGAGGTGGCGTCGACGAGGACGAGGGCACCCTCATCCGCGCCCACAACGCGCTTGACTGGAGCGGAAACGCCGGTGGAGGTTTCGTTCTGCGGCCACGCGTAGACATCCACGCCGGCCTCGGCTTGCGGGGCCGGACGGGTGCCGGGCTCGGACTTGATGATCGAAGAAGAGTCCAGGAACGGCGCCTTGTTGGTGGCGGCAGCGAACTTTGAGCCAAACTCGCCGAAGGAAAGATGCTGGGCCTTCTTCTCGACCAGCCCGAAACCCGCCACGTCCCAGAACGCGGTGGAACCGCCTACGCCGAGGACCACTTCATATCCCTCGGGGGCGCGGAAGAACTGGCGCAGGCCTTCACGGACCGAGCCAACGAGGTTCTTCACCGGCGCCTGCCGGTGGGAGGTGCCGAGGATCGTCTTTGACGCTGCAGCCAGCGCATCAACCTGTTCCT
>JABFWC010000445.1 GCA_013362385.1 Pseudarthrobacter sp. | reverse complement strand
GCTGGCCCAGGACGGCCCCACCCTTTACGAAGAGGCCGACAAAGCCCACGTCCAGCTCTCCTACGAGGCCGCCGTCGCCGGGGCCATTCCGATCCTGCGCCCCATCCGCGACAGCCTCTCCGGCGACCGGATCACGCGGGTGCTGGGCATCGTCAACGGCACCACCAACTTCATCCTCGACCAGATGGACACCACCGGCGCCCAGTTCGCCGATGCCCTCGCTGAAGCCCAGCGCCTGGGCTACGCCGAAGCGGACCCCACCGCCGACGTCGAGGGCCATGACGCCGCCGCGAAGGCGGCCATCCTGGCGTCGCTGTCGTTCCACACGCGGTTTGCGCTCGAAAACGTGCACTGTGAAGGCATCAGCTCCGTCACCGCCGCCGACATCGCCGCCGCGAAGGACGCCGGCTTCGTCATCAAGCTGCTGGCCATCGCCGAAAAGCTGGTCGATGCCGACGGCCAGGACGGCGTCTCCGTCCGCGTGCACCCCACCCTCCTGCCGCGCGAGCACCCGCTGGCCGCCGTCCACGGGGCCTTCAACGCCGTCTTTGTCGAGGCAGAAAACGCCGGCGAACTCATGTTCTACGGCCAGGGCGCAGGCGGCACCCCGACGGCGTCGGCCGTCCTGGGCGACCTCGTCTCCGCCGCCCGGCGCCTGGTCCTGGGCGGCCCCGGACGCACCGAAACCACCACCGGCCACGTCCCCGCCCTGCCCATCGACGCAGCCACCACCAGCTACTACATCGGGCTGGACGTGGCCGACCAGCCCGGCGTGCTGGCGAAGATCGCCCAGCTGTTCGCCGAACACGGCGTCTCCATCGAAATCATGCGGCAGACCATCCACCGCGATGCGGAATCCAATGTGGAATCCGCCGAACTGCGGATTGTCACCCACCGCGCGTCAGAGGCCGCCCTCGCGGCCACCGTCGAGGCCGTCAAGGGCCTGGACGTCATCAACTCAGTTACATCCGTTCTGCGGGTAGAAGGAGTCTAAGTGGCTCACCAATGGCGCGGCGTCATCCGCGAATACGCTGACCGTCTCCCCGTGACGGAATCCACCCGGGTCATCACCCTGGGCGAGGGCGGCACCCCGCTGGTGCACGCCCAGAAGCTGTCCCAGCTCACCGGCTCCGAGGTCTACCTCAAGGTCGAGGGCATGAACCCCACGGGTTCGTTCAAGGACCGCGGCATGACCATGGCCATGACCGCCGCCGTGGCCTCCGGTGCCAAGGCCGTGGTGTGCGCCTCCACCGGCAACACCTCCGCCTCGGCTGCAGCCTACGCCACCGCCGCCGGCCTCAAGTGCGCCGTGCTGGTGCCCGAAGGCAAGATCTCCATGGGCAAGCTCAGCCAGGCCATCGCCCACGGCGCCACCCTGCTCCAGGTGGACGGCAACTTCGACAACTGCCTGGACATTGCCCGCAAGCTGGGCGAGTCCTACCCGGTCTTCCTGGTCAACTCCGTCAACCCTGCGCGTATCCAGGGCCAGAAGACCGGAGCTTTCGAGGTGGTCGACGCCCTCGGCGACGCCCCGGACATCCACGTGCTGCCCGTAGGCAACGCCGGCAACATCACGGCTTACTGGAAGGGCTACAAGGAGTACTCCGCGCCCTTCGACTCGGAAACAGCGGGTATCCTCCCCGCCGTGTCCACCAAGACCCCCGCGATGTGGGGCTTCCAGGCCGCCGGTGCCGCCCCGTTCGTCGCCGGCCACCCGATCACCGAGCCTGACACGATCGCCACGGCCATCCGGATCGGCAACCCCGCCTCCTGGGACGGCGCCGTTGGAGCGCGCGACGAATCCGGCGGACTCATCGACGCCGTGACCGACGAGGAAATCCTGAACGCGCACCGCTGGCTGTCCTCCAAGGAAGGCGTCTTCGTGGAGCCCGGCTCCGCCGCCGGCGTGGCCGGCCTGCTCAAGAAGCACGCCGCGGGCGAGGTCCCCGGCGGGAAGACCATCGTCATCACGGTCACCGGGCACGGCCTCAAGGACCCCCAGTGGGCCCTGCGCACCGAGGACGGCAGCGACGTCCAGCCGGTCAAGGTTCCCAACGACGTCGTCACCGTTGCAGCTGAACTGGGACTGGAAGAAAAATAACCGTGGACACCACCTCGCAGGCCGCCGTCGGACTGCAACTCATCGAGCCGGGCCAGCGCGTCACCGTCCGCGTCCCCGCCACCACGGCCAACCTTGGCCCCGGCTACGACAGCCTGGGGCTGGCCCTGGCACTGCATGACACCCTGACTGTAGAGAGCCTGGACAGCGACGAGCTGGTGTTCGACCTGCGCGGGGAAGGCGCAGAAACGCTGCCCCGGGACGCCAGCCACCTGGTGGTCCGGGCGATGGAAACGGCCTTTGAACGGCTGGGCTACCGCCACGGCGGGCTGAAGGTGACGGCGGAGAACGTCAACCCGCACGGACGGGGCCTGGGTTCCTCCGCCTCTGCCGTTGTGGCCGCGGTCTCGGCCGCCAATGCCATGGTCCCGGCGGAGAGCCGGCGCGGGAAGGACTGGATCCTCCAGCTCACCAGCGAACTGGAAGGCCACCCGGACAACGTCGCTCCCGCGATTTTCGGCGGATTGGCGCTGTCATGGCAGGACAGTGAGCAGTACAGCAGCACCAGCGCCACGGTCGCAGGATCCGTCATTCCGATCGTGGCGGTTCCGGACTATGAGCTGTCCACGGAGGCGGCGCGCGCCCTGCTCCCGGCGTCGGTGGGCCACCACGCTGCCGCGATGAACGCCGGACGTGCCGCACTGCTGATCCACGCGCTCACCGCCAGGCCCGAATTCCTGCTCGCGGGGACCGAGGACTACCTGCACCAGAGCTACCGTGCCGAAGCCATGCGGCCCAGTGCCGCGCTCATCGCCGCCCTCCGCAAAGCGGGCTACGCCGCCGTCGTTTCCGGTGCAGGGCCTACCGTGCTGGTCCTCGCCAACGGCGCAGCGCAGGCCGGTGACGCCCTGGCTTTCATCGAGGCCTTCACCGCCGCGAACACGCCGGACATCGGCTGGCGCGTTCTGAAGCTCGCAGTGGACGTTGAAGGTGCTAAGGTGGACATGCACCGGCGGTAATTCCGCCTATCTGATCTGCTCCTGCATTCAGTTGCTTTTTGATCGACGACTGTGAATGTATTCCGGTGCCGCCTGCTTGGTCTGTCGCAGGAACCTGCAGTATGCACACTGCCCCTGAACCGTCAGCCGGTGTTGCGCCACGGGCGCAGCGCAAGGTGAATCAGTATCCGGCCCTGCTGGCCGAAATCCAACCGGCAAGGCCGAAATCCCGGCTGCAGATCTGAACTG
>JABFWC010000468.1 GCA_013362385.1 Pseudarthrobacter sp. | reverse complement strand
GTTCCTCGATGCGCAGGCCCAATCTGGCCACGCGGAAGGCGAGGTCCACCTGGAAGCCGTAGCCCACGGAGTCCACCTGATCCAGGTTGAGCTTTTCCAGGGTGGTGCGGCGGAACGCGCGGTAGCCGCCGGTGACGTCCTTGATCGGCAGGCCCAGCATCAGGCGCGCGTAGGTGCTGCCCACCCGGGAGATCGCCTGGCGGTACAGCGGCCAGTTGACCACGCTTCCGCCCGGCACCCAGCGTGAGCCCATGGCCAGGTCGGCGCCCTGGTCGACGGCTTCGAGCAGCTGCGGCAGCTGTTCGGGCTGGTGCGAACCGTCGGCGTCCATTTCCACCAGGACGTCGTAGCCGGCTTCCAGGCCCCACTTGAAGCCGGCGATGTAGGCCGCGCCCAGGCCTTCCTTGCCCTTGCGGTGCAGGACATGGACCTGGGAATCCTCGGCGGCGAAGCCGTCGGCGAGGTTGCCGGTGCCGTCCGGGCTGTTGTCATCGACCACCAGGACGTCCGACGCCGGAACAGCCGTCCGCAGCCGCTGGAGCGTCTTGGGCAGCGATTCGAGTTCGTTGTAGGTGGGAATGATCGTAAGGACGCGCACAAAGGGCCTTTCCTGCGGGGAAGTGGTCGGAGCACCTGATGCCGGGCTGGCCGGCGGGGGCGCAACTCCCCATTATAGGACGGGTTGCTGGGTCAGGAACGCAGCGCGGGGCTGGCGAACAGCTCGACGCCGTTCCTGACCGTTTGCAGGCAGACGGGGTCCGAGCCCGTGTCCAGGGCGGGCAGCAGCGGCGTCCTGGCGCGGGGATCCGTGCTCCACGATTGGACGCGGCCGTCGGCCACCTGGACCATCAGTTCCTCCACTTCCCACACCGCGAAGCTTGCCGGAGCACCCGGCACTAGCTGCCCGGCCATGGGGTTGGGGTGGCGTGCTGCACGCCACCCTGCCCGGGTGTGCCCCAGGAACGCTGCCCGTGCAGAAATCCTTTCCCCGCTGTTGTGGTGTTCGAGGCAGGCCCGCACGCTGGACCAGGGCCGGAGGGGGGTCACCGGACTGTCGCTGCCGAAGCAGACCGGAACTCCGGCTGCGTACATGGTGGCGAACGGGTTCATCGCCTTGCTCCGTTCGCCCAGCCTTCGCTGGTACAGGCCGCCCGGTGTGCCCCAGGCGGCATCGAAGGCCGGCTGCGCGCTGACGGTCACCGAGTAGCGGGCCAGTTGTTCGATGGCAGCGGCATCAACCAGCTCCACATGTTCGAAGCGGTGGCCCGCTGCACGAACCCGCTGCTCCCCCACTTCCCGCGCCGCACGGTCCAGTGCGGCCAGCGCGACGTCCAGTCCGGCGTCGCCGATGACATGAAATCCGCCTTGGATGCCCGCGAGCGAGCAGGCTGCCAGGTGCGCGGCCGCCTGGTCTACATCCAAGTACAGGCTGCCCCGCTCACCGTCCGCGTCAGCGTAATCGGCGCGCAGGGCGGCGGTGCGGGAGCCAAGGGAGCCATCGATGTTCAGGTCGCCGGCAAGGCCGCGGAGCCCGGCGCCGAACCGGCCAACAAGGCTTCGCGCCTGCTCCTCGGAGGAAACAAGTTCGCCCCAGTAGGGCAGCACCTCGGGATACTGCCGAGTCCCGGCACCGTTCGTATTCCATTCGGCGGCCAGCCGCAGGTCCTCGGCACCGCCGATGTGCGGCGCGCCCATTTCGGCCAGAGCGACGTAGCCGTTGGCGGCCGCCTCGGCCAGGGCGCGGGCCTGGTGACGCCGTAGCGTCTCCTGCGGCAGCTGCCTCGTGGCCAGCCGGGCAGCCGCGTGGGCCGCCCGGCTCACCCGGCCGCCGCCGTCGTATCCGTCCTTGCCCTGCAGGTCTGCAGCCTGCGCCAGCGATGCCGACACCAGCGCCGAGTGGACATCGACCCGCGACAGGTAGACTGGCCTGCCCCCGGAAGCCCGGTCCAGTTCCTCTGCCGAGGGCAGCGCCGGGTCCGCCCACGATGTCTCGTCCCAGCCGTGGCCCAGGACGGGCCCCTGGCCCGGTGCCGATGCCACCGCGTCAAGCACCTCCCGCGCTGATGCCACGCCGGAAAGCTGGAGGGATTCCAGGGCGATGCCGGTTTCGGTCAGGTGCATGTGCGAATCGACGAAACCCGGCGCAACCAGCGCGCCGTGCAGGTCGATGACCTCCATGGAGCTGTCCGCGATGGACGAAGCCGCCTGCTCCGAGCCCACCCACGCCACGGTGTCACCGTCGACAAGCATGGCCGTTGCGAAAGGGTCCGCGGCGGAATAGACGGAGCCGTTGCGGTACAGCACGGGCTGGGGACGGGACATGGATCGGCCATCGTGGAGGGTCATTCTGGGCAGGCTCCTGGGGTGGAACGGGCCGGCCGGAGCCGGCAGGGACGGATCAGAGAACGGATGAGTAGGCCACCACGCCGCGGCGGATCAGGGAAATCGCTTCGGAACACAGCCGGGCCAGCCGCGGATCGAGGCCCGGGATCTTCGCCAGCTGGTCGAGCAGGTCCACAACCTGCTTGACCCAGCGGACGAAGTCCCCCGCCGCGAGGTCCGTGCCGCTGAGGACGTCCTGCAGGTGGCGGCCCCGGGCCCACTTGTACAGTGGCCACACCAGCCCCAGTTCGGGTTCGCCTGTGAGCGGAAGCTTGTTCTCCTCCTCGACGTCTTCCAGGGCCGACCATTCCCTGACGACGGTGTCCACGGCGGTTTCGAGGGAGACACTGGGCATGCGGGGCCGCAGCCCCCGGTCCTCGCGCTTGGCCTGGTACACCAGTGCACTGGCCAGGGCGGCAACCTCTGCGGCGTCGAGGTCCTCGAATGCGCCCAGCCGCAGGGCCTGGGAAATGAGCAGGTCCTTTTCGCCGTAGATCCGGCGCAGCCGCTGCCCGTCGCGGCTGATGCGCTGCCCGCCGTCGCCGGTGTCCTCAAGGTAGCCGTAAGCGGACAGGACATCGCACACCCGGTCGAACGTCTTGGCAATCGTGTTGGTGCGGCCCTGGATCTGGCGGACCAGCCCGTCGGTTTCCCGCCGGAGCTTCCACCACCGCTCGGACCATCGGGCGTGGTCTTCGCGTTCGCTGCATCCATGGCAGGG
Source organism: Pseudarthrobacter sp. (assembly GCA_013362385.1). Classification (GTDB taxonomy): domain Bacteria; phylum Actinomycetota; class Actinomycetes; order Actinomycetales; family Micrococcaceae; genus Arthrobacter. The sequence goes on along the minus strand of JABFWC010000468.1, from coordinate 208 downwards.
GTGGGCGCGCAGGGCCCGCCGGAGGTCCGCGATGCGCTTCTCCTGGGTGGGGAGCGCGGTGCCGCGACCGAAGTCCTGGTTGCGGTTCTGGCCCGGTGCCGGCGGCCGGTTCTCACGCAAGGCATTCCGCGCGGAGGAGGCGAGATCCCGCCGCGATTTGGGCACCTTGGCGTTGAAGGACTTGGGGATCCGGATCCTGGTTACGGGG
>JABFWC010000003.1 GCA_013362385.1 Pseudarthrobacter sp. | reverse complement strand
GGGGTCGGCCAGAGAAAGGGTCCCTGCGGTCCATGGGAGGTGGTGGCGGCGGAGTCTTGGACAAAGAGAAGCGCGTGGCCGTGGCGGCGCCGCCGGCACCCAGCACGGTTCCCAGCACCGCTGTGGACTGCACCAGCGAGGGGTCCGCACTCGCTGCCACAAGCCGGCCGGCCTCCTCGTATCCGCCGAGCCGGTGCCCGGGGCCCAGGCCAGCGTCCTCGCCTCCGCGCACGTAGAGATCGTTGGTCATGGTGACCGTGACCTGGTTTCTGGCATCCGGGTTCGGCACACCGTCGCTGCCCGGTACCCAGTCCGTGCGGTGCTCGAGGTGCAATGTGCTGACGCCCGGCGGAGGCGTGATCCGCGAAATCGGCGACCCTGCGGTCAGTACGTACTTCATGTCGTATTCAGCCAGGAACTGTTTATCGGTTGCCAGGTTCATGGCGTGGATTCCACCCTGGCTGTAGCCGACGGCGACCACGTCTGCGCCGTGCTCCGCGCCGGCTTCCCGGAGGGCGCGGAGGACGGCCGCGTTGACCTCCTCCGAATGGCTGCCCAGCCCATCCACTATCCCGCCCAGATCGAAGGGGTTCGTGCCCCCGTCGGCCTTGTTGACCTGGGTCCCGGGAATGACCACGACGTAGGCCTTCCTTCCGCCGTCATCCACTTCGATCACCTCGATGAAGCCGCTGCCGCGTTCCTCCAGCAGCCTGACCCGCTCCAGCAGCCCTGCCGGGGAAGCCTCGAGATCCAGGGCGATCCTTTCTTCCTGTTTGACTGCGACCGGGCCCGTGCGGAGTTCCGGGGCGGCCCACTCAAGGAACGGCGTGACCGCGGGAAGCCTGCTGACTGCATTTCCCAGCAGCATTTCGGTGGCAGCCCCGTTGAGGAATCCAGTCCGCCAGAAGTCGTTGTGTTTTTGAAGTTCCACCTGGGGCGGCGACGTTCCCAGGGTCCGCAGGTGTTGGACAGCGTCCCTCGCCTCGCCCACGGCGATCAGCGCGGCGGTTCCCGTGCTCCGCGGCTCATTCTGGTAGGCGCCCAGGTCCCGCCAGGCGCTGAACGCCTCGGTCTCCACGGCGCTAAGGCGCTCTGCGAGGGCATCGATCTTGCCGGCACCAAGGTCCAGCTCCTCCAATTGGGCAGTAATTCCACCCACGCCGCCCTTGATCACCAGGTCTCCATCGGGTGGCGGTGCCGAAACGTGGATGGGGCCGCCCGAGCCTGACGGGGTTACATCGGCCATCAGGGACGGCCGTCATACGAGCAGTCGGAGGTCAGTGCCGCACGCGCATGGGCGGCTACCGCCGCGGACGCCTCGCGCAGCCTGTCCAGCGCCCGGCGCAGCGCCACAGCCTGCAGGCTGACCGAATCGCGATAGGCCCGGCCGGCAGGTGACTGCCATTCCAGGATTTGAATTTCGTGGAACCCGGCAAGGACTTCCTCCGTCCTTTCCGCGCAGCGCGACACCCTTACGGCCAACTCCTGCACCTCGCTGCTAACTTGCAGCCCCGCGCCCCAGATCCCGTCGGTCAGATCGTTCCCCATGCCGGCCCCCTGCCCGCTGCCGCGCCGCTGCTCCTCGTGCCGCAGCCCTCGTACGTCCAACGCTAGGCAGGAGCGCGGCGGCCGGTAAGCGCCGCCGTCGGCTATGTGGACAAGTAACGTGGAATCCGCGCTTAAGGCCCTGCCGGACTTCGTGAAAGAATCAGCACATGCCTGAAACTGCCGCCACAGCTGATACCCGTACGCCCTCAGGACGCCTGGCCCTCGCCGCGTCGCCCGAAAAAATCGCTTTGGGGCCCCTGGACGGCCGGTACCAGTCCGCCGTCGCACCGCTCGTGGACTACCTGTCGGAAGCAGCGCTGAACCGTGACCGCGTGGCCGTCGAAGTCGAGTGGCTCATCCATTTGACCAGCAACAGCGTCCTTCCCGGCGCCGGCCCCCTCACCCCGGAGCAGCAGGACAAGCTTCGCGCCATCGTCACCGAGTTCGACGCAGATTCCGTGGCCGAACTAGCCGAGATCGAGGCGGTCACGGTCCACGACGTCAAGGCCGTGGAGTACTACATCGGCCGCCGGCTGCCGGCCATCGGCATCGAAAACCTGACCGCAATGGTCCACTTCGGCTGCACCTCGGAAGACATCAACAACCTGTCCTACGCGCTCGGCATCAAGGGGGCTGTGGAGGACGTGTGGCTGCCCGCCGCCCGCTCGCTGGTTGCCCAGATCAGCAAAATGGCAGAGGACAACCGCGCCGTGCCCATGCTGTCCCGCACCCACGGCCAGCCCGCCACCCCCACTACCCTTGGCAAGGAACTGGCGGTCATCGCGCACCGCCTGACCCGCCAGCTGGACCGGATCGCCAGGACCGAGTACCTGGGCAAGATCAACGGGGCCACCGGCACCTACGCCGCGCACGTGGCCTCCGTTCCGGGCGCCGACTGGCAGCAGGTGTCCAAGTCCTTCGTCGAGGGACTCGGACTCACCTGGAACCCCCTGACCACCCAGATCGAAAGCCACGACTGGCAGGCCGAACTGTATGCCGACGTCGCCCGCTTCAACCGCATCCTGCACAACGTCTGCACCGACATCTGGAGCTACATCTCCATCGGCTACTTCGCGCAGATCCCGGTCGCCGGCGCCACGGGTTCGTCCACCATGCCGCACAAGGTCAACCCGATCCGCTTCGAGAACGCCGAGGCCAACCTGGAAATCTCCTCGGGCCTGCTGGATGTGCTGGGTTCCACCCTGGTCACCTCCCGCTGGCAGCGAGACCTCACCGATTCCTCCAGCCAGCGCAATATCGGCGTGGCGTTCGGCCACTCCCTCCTGGCCATCTCCAACGTGGCCAAGGGCCTTGAGCGCCTCGACGTTGCCGAGGACGTGCTCGCAGGAGACCTGGACACCAACTGGGAAGTCCTGGGCGAGGCGATCCAGATGGTCATGCGCGCCGAGGCCATTGCCGGCGTCGAGGGCATGGAGAACCCGTACGAGCGGCTGAAGGACCTCACCCGCGGCCAGCGCGTGGACGCCGCTCGGATGCAGGAGTTCGTGCAGAGCCTGGGCCTGTCCGCGGAAGCCGAGGCCCGCCTGCTGGCACTCACGCCGGGTAAGTACACCGGCATCGCCGACCAGCTGGTGGACCACCTGAAGTAGGGGCGGCAGCAAAAAGCACAGTACGACGGCGGCGCCGGGCTCTTTGGGGCCCGGCGCCTTGCTGCAGGGCCGGCACGGCGGCCTGCCGGCGGGTCATTCCGGCCGGGCCAAAGGTGGGAAACTGGGACCATGAAGTTGCTGCTCATCCGCCACGGCGAAACCCCGGGAAACGTGCT
>JABFWC010000302.1 GCA_013362385.1 Pseudarthrobacter sp. | reverse complement strand
GCGCCGCCCTCCTGGCCGGCAGGAACAAGGCAGCGTGGGTCACCGGAACCACGCTGCTGAGCCTGGCGAAGATCCTGGAAAACATGGAACTGGGCCACAACATCCTGCACGGCCAGTGGGACTGGATGCGGGATCCGGACATCCACTCCACCACGTGGGAGTGGGACTTCGTCACCCCGTCCCGGTCCTGGCAGCACACCCACAACGACCTGCACCACCGCTGGACCAACGTGGTGGGCAAGGACAACGACGTCGGATACAACCTCCTGCGCATGGACGAGGACCAGCCATGGACGCCCAAGAACCTGGGCAACCCGCTGTACAACGCCCTGCTGGCCCCGGTCTTCGAATGGGGCATCGCGGTCTACGACCTCGAACTCGTGGAGTACAAGGAAGGCAAGAAGTCCAAGGAAGCACTCCTCAAGGACCTTAAGGCGTTGGGCCGCAAGGCGATTACCCAGTTCACCAAGGATTACGCCGCCACTCCCGCCCTGGCCATGCTGACGGGCTCGGCAAAGCACGCCCTGTTCGGGACCCTGGCGGCCAATGCCATCCGCAACGTGTGGGCCCACGCAGTCATTTTCTGCGGCCACTTCCCGGAAGGTACCGACACCTTCACCGAGGAAATGGTCGAAGGCGAGACGCGTGGCGACTGGTACGTCCGCCAGATGATCGGCTCAGCCAACATCTCCGGCTCGAAGTTCATGCACATCATGACCGGCAACCTGTCCCACCAGATCGAGCACCACCTCTTCCCGGACCTGCCCTCCAACCGGTACGCCGAGGTGGCGCCCAAGGTCCGCGAGATCTGCCAGCGCTACGGCCTGAAGTACACCACGGGCCCGCTGCTCAAGCAGGTCGGTTCCTCCTGGGCCAAGGTCTTCAAGCTGGCGCTGCCCTAACGGGCAGGTTCCTACCCTCCCAGGCTGGGCGAGAGGACCATGTCGTCCAGCTTGGGCAGGGCATGCCGCAGCCGGTGGTCCGCGCGGTGCAGCACCTCTTCTGCCTCCGCCAGCCCGGGTTCGGCCAGCACCAGGCGTGCCGAGCCCTGCAGCCGGTGGCCGGACCACCGCAATTGGAGGCGCTGCACGGATACGACGCCGGGGGTCTGTTCGAGCGCAGCCTGCGCACGGGCGACCAGGTCCGGCTCAATGCCGTCCATGAGGCGCCGGCCGATGCTGCGGACGGTTCCCCACAGCAGCACCATGATCGCCGCTGAGATGATGATGCCAACGATCGGGTCCGCGAGCGGGAAGCCGAGCATCACGCCGGCGGCCCCGATCACCACTGCCAGTGACGTAAAGCCGTCCGTCCGGGCGTGCACGCCGTCCGCAACCAGTGCCGCGGAGCCGATCCTGCGCCCCACCCGGATGCGGTAGACGGCGACAGCCTCGTTTCCGGCGAAGCCGATGAGGCCCGCGGCCATGACCCAGCCCAGGTTCTGCAGCGGCTGCGGGTTGATGAGCCGTTCCACCGACTGCCAGCCGGCAACGATTGCGGAGAGGGCCACCACAGCCACGATGAACAGCCCGGCCAGGTCCTCGGCCCGGCCGTAGCCGTAGGTGTACCTTCGGCTTGCGGCCTTGCGGCCCAGGATGAACGCAACCCACAGCGGCACCGCTGTCAGGGCGTCGGAGAAGTTGTGGATGGTGTCCGCGAGCAGCGCCACGGAACTGCTGAACAGCACCACCAGGAACTGCAGCACAGTGGTGGCCAGCAGGAGGAACATGCTGATTTTCAGCGCCCGGATACCCTCGGCGCTGGCCTCCATGGCGTCGTCGATGGAGTCCGCGGCGTCGTGCGTGTGTGGCACAAAGAGCTCAACGAGCCAACCCTTGAACCCGCCGTGGTGGTGATGGCCGTGGCCGTGGTCATGGCCGTGCTCGTGATCGTGGTGATGGCCATGGTCATGGCTGTGCGTGTGTGTTGACTCCTGGGACGCGCCGGTCATGACCCGCTCCTTTCTGCGCCCTTGCCCAGGACGCTGTGATGGGCCGGTTCGCCGCCGAGCGCGTGTTCTGCCTGGAAGATGGCATCCGCCACCAGTTGGCGCGCATGTTCGTTCTCCAGCCGGTACAGCACACGCGTGCCGTCCTGGCGCGTGGAGACCATCCTGGCCAGCCGCATCTTCGCCAGATGCTGCGACACAGCAGCGGGCGACTTGCCCACGGCCTCTGCCAGCGCGCCCACGGCCATTTCGCCGCCGCGCAGGGCCAGGATGATCCGCACGCGGGTGGCATCGGCAAGCATGGAGAAGACCTCCACTGCCAACTCCACGTACTGGCTGTCGGTGCCCAGCGAGCAAGCAGTCTTATCTGCATTCATACGCAAATAATGACATAGAGGAAAGGGCCACCGGAAACCCGGGGTCCTGCTTTGGCCCCTAGAGTAGGGACAGTGCGGGCAGGCACCCCCTGCCGCCCGTCCCGATCATTCTCGAAAGGAATACGACGCGATGGCTTACATCACCGTGGGTACCGAGAACAGCACCGACATCGAGCTCTACTACGAGGACCACGGCTCGGGGCAGCCCGTGGTGCTGATCCACGGCTACCCCCTGGACGGATCATCCTGGGAAAAGCAGACTGCAGCCCTCCTTGACGCGGGCTACCGCGTCATCACCTACGACCGCCGCGGCTTCGGCAAATCAAGCAAGCCCACCGAGGGCTACGACTACGACACCTTCGCGGCCGACCTGAACACACTGCTGACCACCCTGGACCTCAGCGATGCCGTCCTGGTGGGTTTCTCCATGGGCACCGGCGAGATCGGCAGGTACCTGGGCACGTACGGCTCGGCCCGGGTGGCCCGCGCGGCGTTCCTTGCGTCGCTGGAACCGTTCCTCCTGAAGACCGACGACAACCCCGAGGGCGTTCCTCAGGAGGTGTTCGACGGGCTGACGGAAGCCGTGACGGCCGACCGCTTCGCCTTCTTCACTGAGTTCTTCAAGAACTTCTACAACTCGGACACCTTCCTGGGTACCCCCCGGCTCAGCCAGGAGTACGTCAACCACAGCTGGAACACGGCGGTCAGTTCCGGCTTTACAGCGTCCGTGGACTCCCAGCCCACCTGGCTTACCGACTTCCGCGCGGACATTCCCAAGATCGATGTCCCCGCGCTGATCCTGCACGGCACCGCTGACAACATCGTTCCCATCGACTCGTCCGGCCGGCGCTTCGCCAAGGCCCTGCCCGGCGCCGAATACGTGGAAATCGAGGGTGCCCCGCACGGCCTGCTGTGGACCCATGCCGCGGAGGTCAACGAGGCGCTGCTTCGGTTCCTCGCGAAGTAGCCGGGCACCAAGACAAGCGGCGACGGCGGGCGATCCCGCCGTCGC
>JABFWC010000415.1 GCA_013362385.1 Pseudarthrobacter sp. | reverse complement strand
CACTCTTGTCCACGTACCGCAAGAGATTGCCGCTGTAATCGGGGACCAGGTCGATCGAGCCGTCCTGCACGGCCCTGACGTAGACCTCCCGGGATCCGATCTGTGGCTTGGTCTGAGCGGGCACGCCTCCTGCGTTGAGGGCACCGGCGTAAATCTCAGCGAGGGTCTCACTCTCCGGAAAATTCGCTGACCCCACCAGCAGCGGCCCCCCGGCTGTCGCCGCGGCTGTCGCTTGTTTATTTTGCAGAGGGTTTGATGGTGAGCTGCAGCCGGCCACGCCCAGAATGAGCAGGAAACCGGTCACGATACTGGCTGGCCGGACAAAAGAGTTCCACATAAGTCTTCCTTGGGGGTAGATCCTGGATAGCAGGACTGTTGCTGCGCATGGTGCCGGCAAAGGGTCCCACGGAGCAGCCGCCAGGGTCCCCCCGGGGCCCGGCAGCAAGCGGGGACCCGGGTGGAACGGCGTGGCGCTAGGCGTTCAGGGGCGGTGCAGCGGGAACGTCGAGCTCTGTCCCTGCGTAATGGTTGAAGTAGTTCGTGAAGAGGTTTGCGGCGATATGCGCGAATGCCTCGGCGAGCTCTTCATCGGTCCATCCGGCGTCCAGTGCTGCCTGCCACACAGGCTCGGAGACGTTCCCGGTCCGCGCCGCAGCTTCCCGTGCCACCTCCGTGATGGCCGCCAATTTCGGGTCGAAGTCCACTTCACCGGCACGGATCGCGATGATCTGTTCTTCAGTGAGCCCGGCTTTGCGGCCCGACACCGTGTGCGCGCCCTGGCAGTAGTCGCAATCGTTCTGGTTGCCAACGGCCAGGGCGATCGCTTCCCTGGTTCGTGCGTCGAAGGATCCGTGGGCGGCAATGGCCCGCGATATGCCGTCATAGGCTGCGATCACAACCGGTGAATGGGCCATTCCGGCATGGATGTTCAGCAGCTTTCCCATCCGGCGTTGCAAGGTGGCGGCCAGATCCTTGGATTCATGGGGTGCTGTCTCGAGCGAATGTGCGGGAATGCGGGGCATGTGTAACTCCTTGGTGTGTCAGATCTTGCCGGGTCAATGGGGACTTTCGCCATGTTGGAGGTCCCCGGATACCCGAACGTGCGCGAGCGAGGGAGTGACTGCAGGTCACGGGCCGCTGCTCACTGCCGCCGAGCGCAGGGCTGCCGCGTTCTGAATGGTGATCCGGCCGCGGCCTTGGCGGATGATTCCCTTGCCGGCAAAGTCTGCCAACGCCTTGCTGGTCGCTTCCCGGGTTGCCCCGAGAAGACCGGCGATCTGTTCGTGCGTCAGGCGTATGGCTTTGCCCTGGCCGAAGCGGCCGCTGGGCGCGGCAGTATCGAGGCTGATCAACAGCGAGGCAGTGCGGGCCAGGAGTGGCCGCAAAGCCAGGTCCGTGAGGCGTTCCTCCAGCCGGGCCACCTGTTCCCCGAGCAGCCGGGAAATGCGAATCGCGATGCGGGGATCAGAGATCAGGTACCGCTCAACATCCTCGACGCCGAGCTGACAAATGGCGGCGTCCTCGATGGCCTCGGCGTAGTTGTCATACATGCGTTGGCCCACCAGCAGCATTTCCCCGAAGACGGCCCCCGGTTCCAGGATCGCCATGGTGAGGGCCTTTCCGTCCTCCGTGACACGGAAAATCCGGACCCGGCCCGATTTGAGGATAAACAGCGCAGTGACGGGCTGGGACTGGCTGAAGACAAGTTCCCCGCGGCGGAACATCCGCGCGGGCGCCATCATGTCCATCGCCCGCATTTCCTCAGCGCTCAGGTCCGCGAAGAGATCCACCTCGTTGAGGCAGTTGAAGGGATCATCGGGGCCGGAGGTGAGGGGATATGGTTCCCGTTGGCCCGGGGACCAGGGCCGGGGGCCACCAATGGCGGCCTCCAGCCCCTCTTCCCACTTATCGCTCATCGGCGTGCTTCAGGACCCTGACGGCGACCACTGCCAGGATGATGCCGTAGATCAGGTGGCCCATGAGAGACCATCCTGCCGTCGCGTTCACCATGAAGAGCGGCATGCCGAGCATCATCGGCATGATCAGCAGGGGGCCAAGAACCCACCAGAACGCCCCGTAGGCCATGCCGATGAGAGTACCCCGGCCGTAGGTCGTCAGGAGCCCGGCGAACGGCACGGTCAGGCCCACTCCGATCAGGATTGAGATCACCATGTGGATTCCGAAGCCCACCAGGGCTGAGTTCGAACCGACCATGGAGGCGATCATCGGAAGCATGCCCATCATGGCCATCAGCACGCCGAAGATGAGACCACCGGCGATGCCGCCGGTGACGCCGGCGGTGATGCGTCGGCCAAGGTGATGCGTGACGGCGTGTGGCTGGTGTGCCACGGGAGATGTAGCGGACATCGTCGTGCTGCCTTTCGTTGACGCGGAACTGCTTACCTTCGAAAGATAGGCCTGGAGCAACGGGCTGCTCTGTAAACGTGGACACATAACGGGAGGGGATCCAGACGGGGTATGCGCAGGGGCAACCCAGCCTTGGTGGGAAGACCGGGCATCAGGCTTCAACCCGTCTTTTCCATGACCTTCCCGCAGCAGCACGTCGGATTGCTGTCTCCCCCGTGCCCAGGGGCCGCGCCCCTGGTGACCGTAATTTCGCAGCCACATTCCCGATCCGGGCAACGGTAAACCTCGCCTTCCCGCAATGCCACGACCAGCTCCTTTCCTCAGTTATTGAATGCCGGTAAATTCACGCTAAAACCTTCCAGTCAGGGGAAGTCAAGGGCGTGCCCGCGACGCTCCATGTTCGCGAGGGGTGAGTGGAAGGAGTTTTCGCAGGCCGGCGTTTTCGGCAGGGTCCATCACCGAATGCTGGGCGCACGCAGGGACCAGCTGGCCGGTATCGGGATGGCTCATGGTGTACATGCAGGCGCCCAGCCGTTCCTGTACCTCCCGGGTTTTCGGGTCTTCACTGGCTACGCCCTTGCCCATCAGGTTCCACGCCGGTGCGACGTCGGCCGCGTCCATGAAGTTGTGCACGACGAAGGTCCGGAAGGATAGTTCGCCGGCGCGTGCGGCGGCCAAGATGCGGCGCATGCCGCCGGCACGTTGGGCCAGGCGCAGCCCGAAGCGCAGAACCACCGGGACGTCGGCCGGGTGGGTGAGCAGGGCCCTGATGATTTTGGCGGCGACGATCCGGTGGGGCGTTCCGCCGAAGTACATGCCTCCGAACTCGGCCAGCAGCCGGTCCCGGGCATCAATATCGTCGGGGTCGTCCGGATCAATCAGGGGCGCGAGAGTGCCGCCGGCCCGGAGGACCAGTGCGGTCCGGTTGCAGCGTGTGTCCCCGAACTGGGTGCCCTGCCAGGGAATCCGCT
>JABFWC010000464.1 GCA_013362385.1 Pseudarthrobacter sp. | reverse complement strand
CAGCACCCTCCCCTGGTGGCCGCCATCCGTGACGGCCTCGTGGAGAGTGTCCACTACGGCTCGGGCATCGCCCTGGCAGCAGACGGCTCGGCAGCAGCCACGGCCGGGGATCCGGCGGCGCCGTTTTACCCCCGTTCCTCGCTAAAGCCACTGCAGGCCGTGGCCATGGTGCGCGCCGGACTGGATCTTCCGGCCGACCTCCTGGCCCTCGCCGCCGCAAGCCACTCCGGTTCCGCCGCGCACCGCGAAGGCGCACTGCGTATCCTCGAACTGCACGGGCTCGCCGCCTCAGACCTCGCCAACAGCACCGATCTCCCGTATGGCATCGAAGAGCGCGCGGACTGGCTGCGCGGCGGCGGCGGCGCAACGCAAATCACCCAGAACTGCTCCGGCAAGCACGCGGCCATGGTGGCCACGTGCGCCATCAACGGCTGGCCCGTTGAAGGCTACCTGCACCCGACGCACCCGCTGCAGCAACTCGTGGCGCAAACCGTCACGGAGCTGACCGGCGAGGAGCCCGCCGCCTTGAGCACGGACGGCTGCGGCACGCCCCTGTTCGCCCTGACCCTGCATGGCATGGCCCGCGCGTTCGGCCGGATCGCCCGCGCCGCCGCCGCGGACGCTAAGAACGACGGCGGCAGTCCGGAAGCCGTCGTCGGGCTCGCCATGCAGCGGCACCCGGAGATGGTGGCCGGCGAGGGCCGCGACGTCACCGAACTGATGCGCCTGCTGCCCGGCTCCGTGGCCAAGGACGGCTTCGAGGGCATCCAGCTGGTGGGCCTGGCCGACGGCAGCGCTGTTGCCGTCAAGATTTCCGACGGCGGAGACCGCGCCCGGATGCCCGCCACAGTGCGCCTGCTCGAAGCCCTTGGCCAGGACGCCGGGGAACTGGCCGGCATCGCCACCGCCCCCGTGCTGGGTGGCGGCCACCAGGTGGGCCGGCTGCAGGCCACCGACTTCCTCAACTAAGACCTGTCCATACCCGACAACGACGCCCCGTAAGGACCCCATGACCACCATCGAAACCGGCGTGCCCGCACAGGTCCGCTCCGAGCACGACCTGCTCGGCGACCGCGACGTACCGGCACACGCCTACTGGGGGGTGCACACCCTCCGCGCCGTGGAGAACTTCCCCATCACCGGACAGAAACTGTCCTCGAACATGCACCTGGTCCGTGGCCTCGCCGCAGTGAAGCTCGCCGCCGCCCGGACCAACCGCGAGCTGGGCCTGCTCGACGGCGAACGCGCCGATGCCATCGAACAGGCCTGCCAGGATGTCCTGGCGGGACGCCTGGCCGACCAGTTCGTGGTGGACGTCATCCAGGGCGGCGCCGGGACGTCGTCGAACATGAACGCCAATGAGGTCATCGCCAACCGCGCCCTGGAAATCCTGGGCCACGACAAAGGCGACTACGCCCGGCTGCACCCCAACGACCATGTCAACCTCAGCCAGTCCACCAACGACGTCTACCCCACGGCCGTCAAGCTCGGCACCATCTTCGCCGCCCGGGAACTGCTGGCGGCGCTCGAAGAACTCGAGGACGCCTGCGCCGAAAAGGCCCTGGAATTCCGCACCGTGGTGAAGATGGGCCGCACCCAGCTGCAGGACGCGGTGCCCATGACCCTGGGCCAGGAGTTCGGCAGCTACGCCGTCACCATCGGCGAGGACCGGCTCCGCCTGGCAGAGGCCGAAGTGCTGATCCACGAGATCAACCTCGGCGCCACCGCCATCGGCACCGGGCTGAACGCCCCGGCCGGCTACGCCGAAACGGCATGCCGCCACCTGGCGGACATCACCGGACTGCCCCTGGTGACCGCCGTCGACCTCATCGAAGCCACCCAGGACGTCGGCGCGTTCGTGCACCTCTCCGGCGTGCTCAAGCGCGTGGCCGTCAAGCTGTCCAAGATCTGCAACGACCTGCGCCTGCTCTCCTCCGGCCCGCGCGCCGGCTTCGGCGAAATCAACCTGCCCGCCGTGCAGTCAGGGTCCTCCATCATGCCCGGCAAGATCAACCCGGTGATCCCGGAAGTGATCTCCCAGGTGGCATACGAGGTGATCGGCAACGACGTCACCATCACCATGGCCGCCGAAGCCGGGCAGCTGCAGCTCAACGCCTTCGAACCGATCATCGTCCACAGCCTCCACAAGAGCATCTCCCACCTGGAGGCAGCCTGCCGCACCCTTACGGCGCGCTGCATCCGTGGAATCACCGCCAACACCGGGCATCTGCGCCGCACCGTGGAGCAGTCCATCGGCCTGGTCACCGCCTTGAACCCCCACCTCGGCTACGCCACCGCAACCGCCATCGCGCAGGAAGCACTTGCCACCGGCAAGGGCGTGGCGGAGCTCGTCCTGGAACACGGGCTCCTCACCGATGCCCAGCTCCAGGAACTCCTCAGCCCCGAGCGCCTGGCCAACCTGAGCAAGTAACCCACCCGCCCCAACCAACCACCAGTCCCCAACACCCCCGTCTGTAAGGACACCCCATGACAAACACCCCGCTCCCTGACCACGTTATTGACGGTGGCCACGCGCATGCGTCCGAGACCTCCCTGCACGCCGAGGACAAGGGCTACCACAAGAACCTCAAGCCCCGGCAGATCCAGATGATCGCGATCGGCGGTGCGATCGGCACGGGCCTGTTCCTGGGTGCCGGCGGCCGGCTCAACGCGGCAGGCCCGTCGCTGGTGATCGCGTACGCGGTCTGCGGGTTCTTCGCGTTCCTGATCCTGCGCGCCCTGGGCGAACTGGTCCTGCACCGCCCGTCCTCGGGTTCGTTCGTCTCCTACGCCCGCGAGTTCTTCGGGGAGAAAGCAGCGTTCGTTTCCGGCTGGTTCTACTGGATCAACTGGGCCACCACCACCATCGTGGACATCACCGCGGCGGCCCTCTACATGCACTTCTTCGGCAACTACATCCCCTGGATGGCCGACGTCCCGCAGTGGGTCTGGGCACTGACCGCCCTCGTCGTGGTCCTGGCGCTGAACCTGGTCTCCGTGAAGGTCTTCGGCGAAATGGAATTCTGGTTCGCCCTGATCAAGGTCGCAGCCCTGGTCGCCTTCCTCATCATCGGCACCTACTTCGTCATCTTCGGCACCCCCGTCTCCGGCCAGCAGGTCGGCATCAGCCTGATCACCGACAACGGCGGGATCTTCCCCAACGGCCTGCTGCCCATGATCATCCTCATGCAGGGCGTCCTGTTCGCCTACGCCTCGATCGAACTGGTCGGCACCGCCGCCGGCGAAACGGAAAACCCCGAAAAGATCATGCCCAAGGCCATCAACACCGTGGTCTTCCGCATCGCCGAGTTCAACGACGGTTCCGTGATCCTGCTCGCCCTGCTGCT
>JABFWC010000244.1 GCA_013362385.1 Pseudarthrobacter sp. | reverse complement strand
AACGATTATGCGCATGAAGGTGAACGTTAGTTGAACCGTTTGCGCGGGGACACCGGACGCGCCGGGGCACTGCCTCCAGGAGCATAAAGTGGAGCTGTGGATCCTATGCTCATTGGTCTGGTAGCCGGCCTCATCGGCCTGGCACTTGGCACGTTCGGTGTGCTTGCCTACCGGGTCAGCGAGAAGCAGCGCGAGCTGCTGGACGTCGACGCCGGGGAGCCGGCGTTGCCCGCCGGCGCTGCCGAGGTGCTGGCCGTCGTCGGACGTGCCTTCGTGGTGCTGGACGACGTGGACGGCGTCGTCCGTGCCAGTCCCGCCGCATACGCCTACGGACTGGTGCGGGGCCACACCGTGGTGCACAAGGAACTCCTGGACATGACGGCGGGAGTGCGCCGGGACGGAGTCATCCTCGAACGGCAGCTGGAACTTCCGCGGGGTCCCCTGGGACATGGGACCATCATCGTCCAGGTCCGGGCAGCCATGCTGGGCGAGGAATACATCCTGCTCCTGGCTGACGACCGGACCGAGATCACCCGCACCGAGGAGATTCGCAACGACTTCGTGGCCAACGTCTCGCACGAGCTGAAGACTCCCGTGGGGGCCATCTCCCTGCTTGCCGAGGCGCTCGAATCCTCGGCCGACGACGAAGAGGCCGTCCGGCGTTTCGCCAAGCGCATGCACAAGGAATCGGCCCGCCTGGCCGCCCTGGTCCAGGACATCATCGAACTGTCCCGCCTCCAGGGCGCCAGCGTGATCCAGGAGGGCCGGCCGGTGGACATCAACGCGGTCATCGCCGAGGCCGTGGACCGGTCCCAGCTCCCCGCGGAAAGCAAGAACATCACTATTGTGGTGGGCGGCCGGACCGACGGGAAGGTCTTCGGGGACCAGGACCTCCTGGTGACGGCGCTGCGGAACCTCATCGACAACGCCATCCGTTATTCGCCGGCGAACACAAGGGTGGGGATCGGCGTGCGTTCCAAGGAAGGCCTGGTGTCCATCTCCGTGACCGACCAGGGGGAGGGGCTCAGCCCCGAGGACCAGGAACGCGTCTTCGAGCGCTTCTACCGCGTGGACGCCGCCCGCTCCCGGCATACGGGCGGTACCGGCCTGGGCCTGAGCATCGTCAAGCATGTCGCCTCGAACCACGGCGGGGAGGTATCGCTCTGGTCGCAGCCCGGCCATGGCTCCACGTTCACCCTCCGCCTGCCCGAGATGGAAGAACGAGAGGGCGAAGAAACTTCGGCTTCCCCGGCACTGGCGCCGGCGCGCGAACCGTCGCCCCAGCAGGCTGTCGTCCAAGGATCCCGCGCCGCCGGCGCAAACGAACGAGGAGCTAGCGCTTGAGCAGGATTTTGATTGTGGAGGACGAGGAGTCGTTCAGCGACCCCCTGTCCTACTTGCTGGGTAAAGAGGGATTCGAGGTGGAGGTGGTGGACAACGGCCTGGACGCCATCACCGAATTCGACCGGAACGGCGCGGACCTGGTGCTGCTGGACCTGCAGCTTCCCGGGCTCTCCGGGACGGAGGTGTGCCGGCAGTTGCGGCAGCGCTCCAGCGTCCCGGTGATCATGCTGACCGCCAAGGACTCCGAGATCGACAAAGTGGTGGGACTGGAACTCGGCGCGGACGATTACGTGACCAAGCCCTACTCCTCCCGTGAACTGGTGGCGCGGGTCCGGGCAGTGCTGCGGCGCCAGGGTGAGCCGGAGGAACTGGTGTCCTCCACCGTCCAGGCGGGACCGGTCCGGATGGACATTGAGCGGCACGTGGTAAGTGTGGGCGGCGAGCAGGTGCTGCTTCCCCTGAAGGAGTTCGAGCTCCTCGAAATGCTCCTTCGCAACTCGGGCAGGGTCCTGACCCGGGGCCAGCTCATCGACAGGGTCTGGGGCTCGGATTACGTCGGAGATACCAAAACCCTTGATGTTCACGTAAAGCGGCTCCGCGGCAAGATCGAACCCGATCCTTCCGCTCCGCGCTACCTGGTGACCGTCCGCGGGCTCGGGTACAAGTTCGAGCCGTAGCCGGCCGCGCGAGTCCGGTACAGATAACGCAGAGGGAGGGACCATCCGGTCCCTCCCTCTGCGTTATCTGTTTGCTGCTGTGCGTCCTAGTGGCCGCTCGCGCTGGCGGTGGCGGTGGCGCTGGCCGTGGCGGTCGCGGTGGCGCCCGTGCCCGCGGAGTGGGAGGCCGACGACGTCGAGGTCGCCGACGTGCTGGGCGTGGGGGTGCTGGAAGCCGGCAGGTATTCCTTGTACTCAGGCAAGGTGGCGTCCAGGACAGGAACCTTGACGGTGCTGGAGACGTTCGTGCCGTTTTCGCTGATCTTGACGTCCACCAGGGAACCGGGCTTGCCGCCGCTGGTGCTCAGGATTGCTTCGTCGGACTTTTCGTTCAGCAGGGTGTAGGAGTTGGCCTTCACCGGTACCTCGGTCTGGGAGCCCTTGGCGCCGTTGACCGTGAGCTTCACGTCCTTCGAGGAGGAATTGTAGACGGCGCCGATCAGGCGGCCCGGCTTGTCTTCGCCGGCCGAGACGATGAGCATGTTGCGCAACTGCAGGGGGCCCAGGTCTGCACGGATGCCGTCCGAGGCGGAGTACTGGTGGCTGGTCTGCTGGGGCGTGATGTAACCGCAGCCCGCCGTCAGCAGGCTGACGCCAAGGGCGGCAGCCGTCAGTGCCAGTTTGCCGCGCTGGGCCCGGTTCATCGCAGTGGAACGCACGTCACGTACTCCTCGAGAAATTTGAAGTCTTTTTCAGCCATAGCCTATCCGCTAACAGCGGCAAACAAGGATTCGGGGGTGTCACATCGTCGGCGGGAACGCTCACGCGATGCACTATTATTCGGATCCGTCAAGGGGGTAGAGGGGGTCGATTGGGCCGATTTTCCGCGTATTTCTGCGGTTGGGAGCCCTTTCCCGGGCCGGTCATATGCCTGCATCGTGATAAACTGGTCTGCGGGAAAGGGGAAATGTCCACATGGTATTTGAGGTCGGCGAGACAGTAGTTTACCCTCACCACGGTGCTGCGAAGATTGAAGAAATCAAGATGCGCACCATCAAGGGCGAAGAGAAGATGTATCTCAAGCTCAAGGTGGCTCAGGGTGATCTGACCATTGAAGTTCCAGCAGAGAACGTTGACCTTGTTGGGGTCCGGGACGTAGTGGGCAAGGAAGGCTTGGAGCACGTGTTCGATGTGCTCCGTGCCGAGTTCACCGAGGAACCCACCAACTGGTCACGCAGGTACAAGGCAAATCTGGAGAAGCTTGCTTCCGGTGACGTCATCAAGGTGGCAGAGGTCGTTCGCGATCTGTGGCGCCGGGATCACGACCGGGGCCTTTCCGCAGGCGAGAAGCGAATGCTG
>JABFWC010000274.1 GCA_013362385.1 Pseudarthrobacter sp. | reverse complement strand
GTTCGTCGCCAACCGGCCAAAGTTCGGGCCGCGCCGGGAAGAATCCCAAAAAGTCCTCAGCGATGCGGCCGGAGCCCAGGTCAGCGTCACGGCAACCACCAGCGACGGCCTCGGATTCACCGGCCGCGGCGAAGGCGTCTCCGCCGTTGCCACCGCCCTGGTGTACCCGCGGCACCGCCAAGCCATCGGCTAATCTGGAGCGGTGACCCTGCGCTTCTATGACACCGCCTCCGCCGAAGTCCGCAACTTCGTCCCCCTCGTAGAGGGCAAGGCAAGCCTCTACTACTGCGGAGCCACAGTGCAGGGCATGCCGCATGTGGGGCACATCCGCTCCGCCATCGCCTTCGACCAGCTGACCCGGTGGCTCGAATACCGCGGGCTGCGCGTGACCGTCGTGCGGAATGTCACCGACATCGATGACAAAATCCTCGCCAAATCCGAAGCCTCCTTCGCTCCGGATTTCACCCCCGAGCCCGGAGAGGTGCCCCGGGAGGAATGGTGGGCCCTGGCCTACCGCTACGAGCAGGAATTCCTGAAGGCGTACGACATCCTGGGCGTTTCCCGCCCCACCTATGAGCCCAGGGCCACCGGGCACATCCCCGAGATGCACGCCCTGATCCAGCAGCTGATCGACCGCGGACATGCCTACCCCGCACTGGACGACTCAGGCGACGTGTACTTCGACGTTCGCTCCTGGAGCAAATACGGTGCCCTGACCCGGCAGAACATCGACGACATGCAGGCCGCCCCGGACGCCGACCCCCGCGGCAAGAAGGATCCGCGCGACTTTGCGCTCTGGAAGGGGTCCAAGGAGGGCGAGCCTGCCACAGCCAGCTGGGCATCGCCCTGGGGCGCGGGCCGCCCGGGCTGGCACCTTGAGTGCTCCGCGATGGTCACTAAGTACCTCGGCACCGAATTCGATATCCATGGCGGCGGCCTTGACCTGCGCTTCCCGCACCACGAAAACGAAATGGCGCAGTCACAGGCCGCGGGCCACCCGTTCGCCAACTTCTGGATGCACAACGGCATGGTGACCTACGAGGGTGAAAAGATGTCGAAGTCCATCGGCAACACCATCAGCCCTGCCGAAATGCTCGAACTGGCCACCCCCCGCGTGGTCCGGTACTACCTGGGCCAGGCCCACTACCGTTCCGTCCTGGACTACCGGCCCACGTCGCTGCAGGAGGCCGCTGCCGCCGTCGAGCGCATTGACGGGTTCATCAGTCGGGCCGTGCGTGCCCTTTCTGACGACGGAACCTACGCCTTTGCCAACTATGGAGCGGTTCCCGAGGCATTCGAACGTGCCATGGATGACGACCTGAACGTGCCGCAGGCACTGGCCGTGCTCCATGAGACCGTCCGGTCCGGCAATACCGCCCTCACCGAGGACCGCCGGGAGGATGCCCGGCAGGCCCTGCATCACGTCCACGACATGCTCCGCGTCCTGGGCCTGAACGCCGTCGCCGGCTCCGAAGCGGCGGATACCCGCGAATCCGAGGCCCTCAATGTCCTGGTTGAAGCGCAGTTGGCCGCCCGCGCCCAGGCGCGGGCCAGCAAGGACTGGGCCGCTTCCGATGCCATCCGCGACACCCTCAAGCAGGCCGGCATCGTCGTCGAGGACGGTCCGGACGGCGCCACTTGGAACCTGCGGCGCGACTAGGCACCGCCGGCGCCCCTCGCAAAACCCCGTGAAAGGCCGATTTTTTCCCGGTCAGTAGACTGGTAGGCAGAGTCAGTCAGCACAATCAAGGGTGGAACATCATGGCCAACAATGGTCGCCGATCGGTTAAAGCGAAGAAAGGCCCAACCATCGGAACCGGTGGCCACGGGCGCAAGGCCCTCGAAGGCAAGGGCCCCACGCCCAAGGCGGAAGACCGCGTCTACCACAAGGCGCACAAGGCCAGGCAGCTCGCGGAGCGGTCGGCCGCCAAGCGCAACGCCGGTGCCCGCAGCGCCGGAGCCGGCAAGTCCGGCCCGAAGGGGCGTGCCACCGAGGAAGTGGTGACCGGACGCAACTCCGTCGTGGAGGCGCTGCGCGCAGGCATCCCCGCGAAGGCGCTGCACGTGGCCATCCGCATCGAAATGGACGACCGCGTCAAGGAATCCCTGAAGCTCGCGGCCGAACGCGGCATCCCGCTGCTGGAAACCGGAAAGCCGGAGCTGGACCGGATGACTGACGACGCCGTGCACCAGGGCCTGGTCCTGCAGATCCCGCCCTACGACTACGCGGACGCCTATGAGCTCGCCGAGGAGACCGTCGACAAGTGGAAGAAGGGGCACGTCGCCAACGCGCCCCTCTTCGTTGCGCTGGACGGCATCACCGACCCGCGCAACCTCGGCGCGATCATCCGCTCCGTCTCCGCTTTCAGCGGCCACGGCGTCATCGTTCCGGAGCGCCGTTCCGTGGGCGTCACCGCGTCCGCCTGGAAGACCAGTGCCGGCGCAGCCGTCCGCGTCCCGGTGGCACGCGCCGCCAACCTGAACAACGCCCTCAAGCAGTTCAAGGGCATGGGCATCTTCGTGTTGGGGCTCGACGGCGAAGGCGACGTTTCGCTGCCCGACCTCGCCCTGGCCAAGGAACCGGTGTGCATCGTGGTGGGCTCGGAAGGCAAGGGGCTTAGCCGCCTGGTCCGCGAAAACTGCGACCAAATCGTCTCGATCCCCATCGACTCCGCAATGGAGTCGCTGAACGCTTCGATGGCGGTGGGCATCTCCCTCTACGAGGTATCCCGCCAGCGCGCTGCGAAGTAGCCCGCCTTCCACATAAATTCCACACAGAATCGGGCACCGCAGGGGCGTCCGGGCTGGTCAAATGCCGCTGGCGGCTACTATTTGAGTGATGGTCATGCCGCTCTTCGACACAACGTCAGCCATGGACGCCTCCACGGCTGTTCCGCTTGGCGTCAGCGTTCCACACGCCGACTCCGGCGGCACCCGTCATCACGCCGGAGGCCGTGCGAACGTGGCCTGCTTCGCCCCTGCGGTGTCCAGCCTGGAGATCGTGTACTGCCCGCCGGGCGGTGAGTGGCGGGTGCAGGCCCTTCCGAATACCACCGGCGGCGTGCACCACGGCATCGTGGAAGACCTGCCGTACGGTTCCCGGTACGGCTTCCGTCCGGCCCCGGACGGGCAGTCGCTGCCGTTGGCCGTGCCCACCCGGGACGTGAAAGAACCCGGCAACCAGCCCCTGCTGCTGGATCCTTATGGCAACGGCATTGACCAGCACGACGGCGTCCTCACCAGTGTCCGGACGGCCGCCGGCTTTGACTGGGGTACTGACGAACGCCTGCGCCTGCCTTGGCGCATCACGATCATCTACGAGGCCCACGTCCGGGGCCAGAGCGTGCTCCATCCCGATGTCCC
>JABFWC010000059.1 GCA_013362385.1 Pseudarthrobacter sp. | reverse complement strand
CATCATCCCGCACATGACCGCCGCCGGATACCCATTCCCGGACACGGAACCGCCCTCGCTGCACGGCAACCACGGTTCGCGGCTTCAGGTGCCCGGCGGCCCGGACTTCGCGGTGCGCGCCTTCGGCTCTTTGGGCGGCAGGGTGGCCACATAAGCCAGCGCCTTCTCGGCCCAGGCCCTGGCGCGGGTGTCGTCGCCGTCGCCCTCTTCATTCCACACTTCCGGCAGCCCCGTGTAGCCGCCCATGGGCCGCTCGGCGGGCCCGAACGGTACCGTCCGCTCCGAGGACTCCAGCAGTTCCTTGTCCTCCGCCGACAGTTTCACCCCGATCGTGGGCCCGAAGAGCCCGGCGAACATGTTGCCGTTGACGAACGCGCCCAGGTTGCCGAACATCGGCTTCACCACCACGTCCGGCCGGTCCGGAACCACGCGCCGGAAGCGCTCCTTCTCTTCCTCGGTTGCCTTGGGCATCTCCATGGCTTCATCTCCCGTTGGCAGGGTTCCCTAGCAGGCCTGGATGCAGGATATGCCCATTCACCGCCATGGTCGAGGGCGGCCGCCGCTGCTGGCGGCGAGGAAGAAAGATGCGCCTGAGCAGGTCAAACACCAGCAAGGAGTGCTATACATAGCTCAAGGCAACCAATTTGCGGCTGCCTTGCCACGGGTAATGGATCCGGGTGCCGCCCGGAGGCTGGAGGCAAAGGTGCTGAACACCCCGGCCTCCGCCGCCAGCAGGAAGCTCCTGGCCGCCCTGGCGCCCGCAGCGCTCGCCGTCCTCACCGCCTGCAGCGGCAGCACCAGCGAATCGGTGTCGACGGCGGTGCAGGACACCTCCTCCGCCGTTGCCACCGCCCGGATCGCCCTGCGGCAGGACCTGGACGGAAAACTGACCAGGGCCGCCACCGCGACCACCCTCGATGACGCGCTCAAGGAAGCCCAGACCAGCCGGGACGCCGTCCTGAAGCTCTCCCCGGCCGGCCAGGAGGACCGCGACACCCAAAAGCAGGCCCTTGAGGTGTTGGACCAGTGCGCTGCAGGGTTCGCCACGGCCCGCGCCTCGCTGGCATCGGATACGGGAGGCCCTTCACTGTCCGACGGTGACGAGGCGCTCGCGGACGCGCAGGACGCGCTGGATGACCTGAGCCAGAAGGTGGGGTCGAAGTGAAGCGGCTCCTCGGCGTCGCACTCGGAATCCTCACCGCCATCGGCGGGTTCGTGGACATCGGGGACCTGGTGACCAACGCCGTCGTAGGCTCCCGCTTCGGCCTGTCCATGGTCTGGGTGGTGGGCGTCGGGGTGGTGGGGATCTGCCTGTTCGCCAACATGTCCGGCCGCGTCGCCGCCGCGTCCGGCCGGGCGACGTTCGAGGTGATCCGGGAACGGCTGGGCGCGCGGGCCGGGCTGGCCAACCTCTCGGCGTCGTTCCTGATCAACCTCATGACGGTCACCGCGGAAATCGGCGGCGTGGCGCTGGCACTGCAGCTGGCCAGCAGCGTGAACTACCTGCTTTGGATTCCCGTGGCCGCGGTGGCGGTGTGGCTGGTGATCTGGCGGGTCAGGTTCTCCATCATGGAAAACGTCACCGGCCTGCTGGGACTGACACTGGTGGTGTTCGCCGTGGCGCTGTTCCTGCTCAAACCGGACTGGGGGTCCCTTGCCGGGCAGCTGGCCCCCGCCGTTCCGGAGCATGAGACCTTCTGGACCTACAGCTACTACGCCATCGCCCTGTTCGGTGCAGCCATGACACCGTATGAGGTGTTCTTCTTCTCGTCCGGCGCCGTGGAGGAAGGGTGGAGCGTGAAGGACCTGGTCCAGTCCCGGGTGAACGTCCTGGTCGGCTTCCCGCTCGGTGGCCTGCTGTCCGTCGCCATCGCAGGCTGCGCCGCCGTCGTGCTCCTGCCTTCGGGTATCGCGGTGACCTCGCTGTCCCAGGTGATCCTGCCCGTGGCCGAAGGCGCGGGAAAGCTCGGCCTGGCCTTCGTCCTGGTGGGAGTGGTGGCCGCTACGTTCGGCGCCGCCCTGGAAACCACCCTCTCCAGCGGCTACACCCTGGCACAGTACTTCGGCTGGTCCTGGGGCAAGTTCCGCCGTCCCGCCGAGGCGGCGCGCTTCCACCTCGCCATGATCGTGTGCCTGTTGGTGGGCCTGGCGGTCCTGGCCACCGGGGTGGATCCGGTCCTGGTCACCGAATACTCCGTGGTCTTCTCCGCCATCGCGCTGCCGCTGACCTACCTGCCCGTCCTCATCGTCGCCAACGACCCCCAATACATGGGCGAACACGTCAACGGCCGGGCGGTGAACGTGCTGGGCATGGTCTACCTGGTGATCATCCTGGTGGCGTCACTTGCGGCCATACCCCTCATGATCGTGACCGGAGCCGGCTCATGACTTCCTCCGGCGATTCATTGGTTCCCGCGCCCCGCCTGGCCGGCCGCACCCTGGACGCGCAGCTGCACCTGATGGACCGGCAGGTGTTGGATCACGACGGCGTCCCGGTCACCACCGTGGACGACCTTGAGTTGAGCGGGCCTGCTTTGGAGGCCGAGATCCGGCCCGGTACCCCGGCTCCCGTCCTCACGGCCCTGCTGACCGGCCCCGTCCTGGGCACGCGCATCTTCGGCGGCAGGCCGCCGTCGTCCCGGCTGATCCGCATCCCCTGGGAAGACGTGGCCGAGGTGGACGTGGTGCTGAAGCTGGGCGTCAGCGGTGAGCGCCTCGACGCCGGGTGGGTGGAACGCTGGATCCGGGACAAGATCATCGCCCGCATCCCGGGAGGCCGCCATGATCCTCGGTGATTTGCTGGGCACCCCGGTGCATGATGCCGACGGCGGGCGGCTGGGCAGGGTGGCCGACGCCCGGTTCGTCCTCGACGGGCCCCCGCACCAGCTCATGGCCGAGCCGCGGCTGCTGGGACTGGTGGTCAGCCCGCACAGCGTGTCTTCCTTCCTCGGCTATGAACGGACCGGCCTCATCCAGCCCTGGCCGCTGGCGAACCTGCTGCGCTGGCGGCACCGGGATTCATTCCTCGTCATGTGGGAGGACATTGACATGGTCGGTGCCCGTTCGGTCCGGCTGCGGCCCGGATTCACGCGGTACAACGCGGCCCTGGATGACCGCGGACAGGAGTAGCCGGGCCGGTTGGTGTGGTACTGCACCGCGGCAATCTCCTGTAGTGTGGAGCCTGTTGTTGTGTTTATGCAGTTGGTAATTTCAGGCAGTACGCACGGTCGAAAGCCCGTGTTCTTCTGAAGTCGCGGTGTTGAACACCCCACACCGGAGGACCCGAAAGTCGGGACAAACCCTCCACCTTCACGAAGGACAAAAATAATGGCTACTGGCACCGTCAAATGGTTTAACGCTGAAAAGG
>JABFWC010000062.1 GCA_013362385.1 Pseudarthrobacter sp. | reverse complement strand
CGCAGGCTGAATGAGCTGGACCAGGCTGCGACGACCGGGAAGATCCCCCCGGCACTGCTGCGCCGCTGGGAACACGCCATGGAAGATGTGTCCCTGTGGCGGTTCAATCCCAGCGTGGTTCATGGAGACCTGCACGAAGACAACCTGCTGGTGGAGGCCGGCCGGGTGACGGCGGTGACCGGGTGGACAGACCTGCGCATTGGCGACCCCGCGGATGACTTCGCCTGGCTGGTGGCGTCCAACGAGCAGGACTTCGTGGACGCCGTCCTGAAGGCCTACACCGGCAGCCGGCGCGACGCTCCGGACCAGCACCTGCTGCGCCGTGCCGCCTTGTCGGCCGAGTTCGCCCTGGCGCAATACCTGGTCAAGGGCCTGGCCGCCGGTGACAACGCCATGGTCGCGGAGGCCGAGGGTATGCTGCAGAGCCTCGCGGCCGACATCGCCGAATTCGGTGGCCAGCCCATCAGTGTCGAGCCCCTTCCCCCCGCTGGAACCCAGGGCGGGTCCGGGCAGTCCCATCCGGCCGGCAGCCCCTCCAGTGGCACCGCCCCTGCCTCTGCCGGCGCCCCGGCTGCTTCGGCAGGCACCACCGCCAACGGCCGGCCGGCTGCCGGGGGGAGCAGCGCTGTGACGCCCGCGGTCACCGTCGCGCCCGTACCCGTCCAGCCGGCGGTCACGGTTGTTCCGGTGCCCGTCCAGCCGGCGGTGCACGTGGCGCCCATCGGGGCAGAGCCCCAGGCCACCTCCGGTGCGGGTGCCGGGGAGGACGGCCCCGCCGGCGGCCAGGAGCCGGAAGCCAAGGGCGGCCCGGACGACACGTCCACTGCCGCGCTGTCCGTCATCAACATCAAGCAGGGCTGACACCAGGCTCAACTATCCATCAGGGAAAGCGCAGCGCTGGCTGCCGGCGCCCGGAAGGCCTTGCCACCAGGTCAACCCCTGGTCAGTGCTGCTGCCACGAGGGCTTCCAGTTCCTCGGCCGTTCCGAGATCGTGGGGCCGTACCACAGCATTGTCGGCCACATAGAAGAAGGCAGCCCTGACCTCCTCCAGCGGAACCCCTTTGAGGCGCGCCCAAGCCAGCCGGTAGGCGGCAAGCTGGATTGACCGGGTCTTCAGCTGCGCAGCGGACGGCCGGCGCCCGGTCTTCCAGTCCACCAGGTCCCAGCGGCCGTCCGCGTCGCGGAAAACGGCGTCGATCCTTCCCCTGACCACTACCTCCCCGACACGGGTCTCCACCGGTACCTCCACGAAGACCGGCGACCTGTCGGCCCACGGGGAAGCCCGGAATGTGGCCACCATGGCGCCGAGGTCGTAGGCGGCGTCGATGTGGTCATCCGACCCGGGGGCTTCACCGAGGTCCAGCATTCCGGCGGTCCCAAAGTACTCCTCCACCCAGGCGTGGAATGCAGTGCCCTTGCGCGCCGACATGCCGGGCTCACGAGGAACCGGACGGCGAAGCCGCCCGAGCACCGCCGCCGGGTCCTCGCCCAGGTCCACCAGTGTGGACGCCGAGATGTGGCTCGGGAGGTGGACATCCTGGCCGCTGGACCGTCTGGTCCTGCGCTCCAGCAGCAGGGCAGCTTCCCTTGCCCATCCAGCCGCCGGGCCGGTCAACGGAGGCCGTGGCCCGTCTTCCTGTTGCAACTGCTTGCCAGGGGACTCCAGCGCCCTGACGACGCGTTCGGCAGCTGCCTCCATGGCCAGCCGGCGGCCGCGGGCAAGGCGCAGCCGCTCACCGGTACGGGGGTCCAGCGGCCCTTCCAGCGGATCGTAGGGCCACCCGGCGACTTCGGTTTCGAGGGTCAGCGGGCTGGCCTCCGGCAGGGCAGCCTCCTCCTGTGACAGCGGATGGACCACGGCGTTGGCCGGCAACCCGTCGGTGCCAGGGACCAGCGCTTCAAGCTCGGCAAGGAAGGGGGACATTTCGGCGCGCCCGGCCCGGGCTCCCACCCAGGCGGAACTGGACACCCAGAGGACATGCTTTGCCCTGGTGTAGGCGACGTAGGCAAGGCGCCGTTCCTCCGATTCGCCATGGGCCTGCACGGCGGCCTTGTAATCCTTTTCGGCATCCAGCCAGCCTTTCTGGTCCGGCTGGTCCAGGTCCCACTGCGGCAGGTCCGCGCGGTCGCCGCGCAACGGCCACGGCAGCGCAGCAGCGCCGCTGCTCCAGCGGGAGTCCCTGTCGCTGGGGAAAGCTCCTGCGTTCAGGCCGGGCACGAAAACGACATCCCATTCCAGGCCCTTCGAGGCGTGGACGGTCAAAAGCTGTACGGCGTCCCGGTTGACGTCGCTGGCGGGTGCTTCGAGTCCGTTTTCCTCGGCGGAGGCTGCTTCGAGCCAGGACAGGAACGCAAGGACGTCCACCCGCTGCGACGTCCGCAGGAATCCTGCCGCGGCGTCCTGGAAGGCATCGAGGTTGCGCCGGGCCTGATGGATGCTGACGCCCGGCCGTGCGGCAACCTCGATATCCAGCAGCATGGCCCTCTCCACTTCACCCAGCAGCGTGGTGAGGTCGTCGCCCAGGTAGCCGCGCAGGTGCCTCAGTTCCGCCGACAGGCGGACCAGCCTGCTCCGCGCCGGGGAGCTGAGGGTCCTGCCGTTTGCCGACGACCAGCCCTCCCGGGGCAGGAAGTCCAGGGCTTCGACAAGGCTGGCGGCGTCGGTCAGGTCACCTTCGAGGATGGTGCCTTCCGCTTCGTTGTCGCCGTCCTCCACGGCACCGGCGTCATCTGCCCCGCCGGGCCCTCGGGCCGCTGTGCCCCTGCGCCGGGCGAGCTGGCCCGACCAGTCACGCAGGGCCATGAGGTCAGCTGGTCCAATCCGCCACCGGGCCCCTGCGAGCAACCGCATGAGGGCATCGGACCGGCCGGGATCGGCAAGGACCCGCAGCGTGGCGACGAGGTCAACGATTTCGGGGGTGTCCAGGAGTCCGCCCAGGCCGACGATTTCGTAGGCGATGCCACGGGCCTCGAACTGCCGGCGGATTGTTTCCATCTGGGTCCGCCGGCGGCACAGCACCGCGAGGGCGGGGGAAACGGCCGAGCCATCCGGGTTGTGCTCGAAGTCGGTCACCCGGTACTTCAGCACGTCGTCGGCGAGCGCGGCGGCCTCGTCCACATCGCTGGCAAAGCGTCCCAGCACCACCGCCCCGTCCACGGCGAACGGGCTTGGCTGCAGGGGCGGCACCTCGGCGGCAGCGACCCCGCGGCCTGCGGGGCCCCGCCGGGCAGCTGCCTTGCCGAGCGCCTGGGACATGACGTTGGCCGCCGCGAGGATGGAGCGTCCGTTCCGCCAGGCTGTGGTGAGGTAGGAAGTGGGGGCCGGTGACCAGCTGACGGTGTCCCCGGGACCGCCGTTACGAACGGGGAATACGCGCAC
>JABFWC010000363.1 GCA_013362385.1 Pseudarthrobacter sp. | reverse complement strand
TGGTGGACAGTGAAGGCCGTCAGAGGATGCCCACGGCAGCCACGGCGGTAATGAACGCCACCAACGGGCAGCCAAGAGGGCCCAGTCGCGTCCGACGGGCAGAATTGATGGGATCTTTCGGCAAACCTTGCGGCACCTAGAACTTGCAGGCGCAGGCTGGAGCCATCAGACAAACCAGCTTGGGGAGCAGGAAGTCATGGGACACCAAACAGCGTTGGACAGCGAAGTCAAAACCGTAGGCGGAGTGCTGACGGACCAGCGGCCGCTGGATTTCCACACGTTGGGGCTTGCCGGCTGCATCGACCGGCTTACCGGGCCCCTGCGCCAACGAGGGACGTCGGTCCACTGGGATACTCCGCACTGGGGCATCGAGATCCCGGCGGACTGCGCGTCCCTCCTCTACCAGTCCGCACGCGAGGCGCTCAGCAACGCGTATAAATACTCGGCAGCATCCTCACTCACCGTCCAGCTGGCCGCCGTTGACCACGGCATCCGCCTTGTGGTGTCCGACGACGGCACGGGCTTTGACAGCCAACGCGCCACGTGCGGGCGGCACCACGGCTACGGCCTGCGCCTGATGTCGGTGGCCGTCACGGAGGCCGGCGGTTCCGTTGAGGTCACCTCGGCACTGGGCAACGGCACCACTGTCACGGTAACGCTGCCACTGGACTGATCTGCGCCCCGGGCCCGCTGCCCGGGCCCTCCAGACTCGGATGCCCGCCGTTGCTGGGACGGCGGGCATCCGTACGCCCTAACGCGAAAGCTTCTCTGAGTCCGGATCCGGGTCCCCGATGTGGCCCGGCGCGTTCGCGGCCAGGACCCGTGCCACAAAAGCCGCGTACTCCTCCATGTAGTGGCCCAGGAATTTGGCGGTGGACTCATCCTTGACCCCGCCGTCGTCGCCGAAAGCCGCAGCGTCGAACTTTACGTACGCTTCCGGGGCATTGAGCTGCGGCGCATCCAGGAAGCTCAGGACCGCGCGCATGGAGGACTGCATGACGGCTGTGCCGATGCTTCCCGGCGAGGCCCCGATAATGCCGGCGGGCTTGCGGGCGAAGGAGTTCGTTCCCCAGGGACGGGAACCCCAGTCGATGGCGTTCTTGAGCGCGCCGGGAATGGAACGGTTGTACTCGGGAGAAACGAACAGGATGCCGTCCGAGGCCTCGATGGCTTCCTTGAGGGCCCGCCCCTCGGGCGGGAAGTCGGCGTCGTAATCGTAGCTGTACAGCGGAAGGTCCTTGATGGGGATCTCCGTGAACTCCAGTTCCTCCGGCGCCAGTTTGATCAGGGCGTTGGCCAGGACCCGGTTGATGGAGCCCTTCGCCAGGCTGCCCACGAAGTATCCGATCTTGTACGTTGCCATGCATGTTCCTTTCCAACAGCCGGACCGGGCCGGCCGGCTGTACGGTGACTGGAAACGGCACCGCCCGGGAACGGGTGGGTGCCCACTGCCTTCCCAGTCCAGCACACCTGGCCATCACCCCGCCAGGGCGGGAAATTCCCTTGACAGCCCGGGTACGGCGGCGCTCAATGGTGCGTAGCGCAACCCCCGGCGCCTCCGTATCTCCAGCTTCCGCAGTATCTCCAGCTTCAAGGAGCAGCCATGACCGCAGACCATTCACGGGACGACGACGACCGGGTCCACGCCGAAGCGCCCGCCGAGGGCGATCCGGACGCGGACCCGGGCGATGTCCGCGTGCACAGCCAGGACCCCGCCGAGGGACCGGACGACGACGGGGCCAACGCTAAGAGCTAACCCCTCCGTTCCGTGCCGGTCATGCCGCGGCCGGCCATATCGCGGCCCAGCACGAAGCCGAGGACAATCATCGCCACGCCCAGTACGGCATGGAGCCAGTTGTCCGCAGTATTGACCGGAATGAAGTTGGCCCCGGACGCCTGGTCGGTCAGCAGGCCGTAAAGCCAGATCACCAGGTAGAGGACGCCGCCGCCCAGCAGGAAGTACCTGGCTTGGACTGCCGTCCTGCCCATCAGCAGACCGGCCGCGCCGAACAGCAGGTGGACAATGTTGTGCAGGATGGACACCTGGAAGACGCCCAGAAGCAGGGCGCCGGAGCCATGGCCCGCAAAGGTCAGCTGCGAGTAGTTCGTGGTGACGCCCGGAACGAATCCCAGGATCCCCACCAGGGCGAAAATGCCGCCGGAAACAAGGGCAGTGAGTTCAATCGGAGTGCGGTGGTGGCTCGCGCCAACGCCGGGATGCGCTGATGACGCAGACATTATGTGTGCTCCCTCAATGTGGTGCGGTGCTGATTCTTGCGTACGCGGCAGACCGCAGCCAGGCCCCCGTCCCTGCCGCATCGCCCCGTACAGTTCCAGCTTCAACTCGTCCGTTCGGCTTATTCAGAGGCTTAGGTCCTGAGCTTGCCGCCGTCGCGCGCTTGTCCTTCCCCGCCCAGTAGGGGGCAGGTTCGGCTCTGGAAACATGCGCGACCAAAAGGTATGTTGGTAAGCATGCTGATGATTTTTACGGACTCATCAGTTTCCGGTAACACAGCGAAGGAGACGTTATGAGCACGAAGGTGGAAAAACGCATTCTGGTGAACGTTCCGGTGAGCACGGCCTACAACCAGTGGACCCAGTTCGAGGAATTCCCGCACTTCATGGGCGGCGTGAAGAGCGTGACCCAGCTCAGCGACGACCGGCTGGAGTGGGTGGCCGAGATCGGCGGCGTCCGGCGGCAGTGGGAAGCAAAGATCCTTGAGCAGATCCCGGACCGCAAGGTCGCCTGGGCCGCCACGGAAGGCGCCACGAATGCCGGCGCCGTGGAATTCGAGGATGTAGGCGGCGGGCAGACCTCCCTGCGGCTGACGCTCGAATACGAGCCCGAAGGTTTGGTCGAGAAGGTGGGCGACAAGCTCAACGTGGTGGACCGGCAGGCCGAGGCCGACCTGCAGCGGTTCAAGGAGTTCATTGAAGACGAAGGCTACGCCAGCGGTGCGTGGCGCGGCGCGGTCAACCCCGGCGCCACGGTGGGAACGCCCGGTGTGGAGCACGCGGGAGCCTCCCTGGGCGATTCCGGCAAGGCCGGCGTTTCCGGGAAGATGGCGGCCGGCCTGGGCGTGGCGGCTGCAGCAGGTGCTGCGGCGGCGATGGCCGCGAGCGGTCACAAGGATAAGGAAGAAACCCGCGACGAGACGGTCACGGAAACCACGCCGGTGGCACCGGCGGAGCCTGTGGTTCCGGCCGAACCGCTCACCACTGGAGCCACCACCGGCGCCGCCTGGACCGAATCGGAGACCCCCACTGCCAGCACGACGCCGGCATCGGGCTCGATCGGTGACCTGGACGACGGCAGGATCGGCCACCCGTTCGACCAGACCAACGGCCTGGTGGACGCCACCGGTGAGTCTGACGAGACGCTGGAAGGCGAGATCGGA
>JABFWC010000096.1 GCA_013362385.1 Pseudarthrobacter sp. | reverse complement strand
CTCGGGGATGCGGCGGGCTACGCGGTGGACATTCCCGGCGGCCTTTTCTCCGACGATACCCAGCTGACCCTCTACACCGTGGACGGGCTCGTGGAAGCACTGGAATGGGCCAACGCGGGCGTGGGCGCGGATGTCAACGCGTGCCTGTGGCTGGCGTACCTGCGCTGGCTGGCCACCCAGGGCGAGGACGCGGGGCCTTCCGCGCCGGTCCCCCAGCCCCGCTGGATCGATGGCAACGAGGTCCTGCGCCGGCGCCGGGATCCCGAGCAGGATTGCATCTCCGGCCTTGCCACCGGTGAAATGGGCACCGCGGCCAGGCCCGTCAATCCTTCGTCGAAGGGCCGCGGAACGGTGATGCGTTCGGCACCGTTCGGCCTGGTGCCGCACATCACGCCCGACGCCGTCTACAAGTTAAGCGCGGACGCCGCCGCACTGACGCACGGGCATCCCGCCGCCCGCCAGAGTGCCGGAGTCTTCAGCCTCCTGATCCACCGCCTGGTATCGGGCGAAGAGCTGCGGGCCGCCGCCGAGGCCGTCACCGCACACGCGGCCGGCCTCCCGGATGTGGCACCGGAGCTGCCGCGACGGCTGGAGGCCGCCCTCCGCCTCGCAGGATCAGTCCATGCGCCCGGAGAACCGGCCGAGGCGCTGGGCGGCGGTGACGCAGCCGAAGAAGCCCTCGCCGTCGCGCTTTACTCCGCACTGGCCACCATCCCGCACAGTGGCTCCGCCCTGCCGTCACAGCACTTCAACGATGCTGTGGCACTGGCGGTAGGCCATGGCAGCGCACGGGATACGGCCGGCGCCCTGACCGGCAGCATCCTGGGAGCCAGCTACGGGGAGGTCTGCCTGCCGGCCCGGTGGCTCGATGTCCTGGAGGGGACCGACGTGGTCCGCGGCATGGCCGACCAGCTGGTGGGGGTTACGACCGGCGAGGGCTGATGTTGTTGCACGCCTCGCACACGTCCTCCGGGATGACGCCACGCCGCTGCAGGAACCCGAAGATGGTGCACCCGAGGCAAAAACCGGCGAACGCCTCCAGGGAGGCCGCGACCACCAGGATCCCCAGCAGGGCCCAGGCTGCCGGGGCCGCACCTAAGGCAAGCAGGAGCAGGGCTGCGGTGGAGACCGCGGCGCCGATCCCCTGGGCGAAGCGCTTGGGCGGCCCGGGCACCAGCTTCACCTTTCCCAGGCGCGGTGTGATGACTTTCACGGACAGCAGCGCCAGGGGTGAGATCCGCGGGCCGAACAGCACACGCAGCCAGAATCCGACGGCGATGGCCAGCAGACCCAAGACAGAGCCGGTGCCGGCGGTGAGGACGGCCAGCAGCACCACAAGCCCGGCCGTGACGCGGGCTGCGTACTCGTTGACGGGATTGGGAAAAGCGAACAGGGTGCCCATGAGGCAAGGCTAGGAGGCGGCCACCGGGACGCAAAGATTTGTTGCGGCGGATGACCCGTGATGCGGTCCGCCAACCATCTGCAGGAACTCCCCCTCGGACAGCACCTCGATGGCCTGTCCCCGTTCGTGGAGTTCCAGGACCCGCCGTGCTTTTCCTGTCAGGCGGCCGGAACGCAGGTCGGAGGCGACGAAGCCGTCGCCGACAACCAGGACGGTGGTGCGGCCCGTCACGCGGCTCTCCGTGCGTGCCCCGCAGCGCGCCGAACGCTGTTTCGCGTCGGGGCGGGCAATGGACAACTGCCCGGTGAACACCACGGTCTGGCCGAAGAGCGGGTGGCCCGGCTCGGCGTAAGGATCGGGCTCCGGATTCAGCCCCTCCTCGGGCCAGCCGGACTGGAAGCGCCGGACCAGCGCCGCTCCGTTGCCGGAAGCTCCGGACATGGCGGCCAGGCTGGGCTTTGAGAGGTCACCGGTGGCCGGGTCGAACGCCTGCTGCCGCGGCATTGCCAGGCCCAGGGATAAATAGAGTTCGGCGATGCTGTTGGCCCCGTTGCGGGCGGCGATGTCGATCAGGATCCCGGCGCACGCGCGGGCATCCTCCGCGGCATCGTGGTGGTTGACCAGCGGCACGCCCGCTTCCTCTGCCGCGAAGGGCAGGGAATTGGACACCAGGGAGTAGCAGCGCCGGGACAGCATGACCGTGCACACGTAGTCGTAGGCGGGGCCGGGCAGGCCGGAAACTTCCAGTGCCGAGCGGATTACGCCGAGGTCGAATGCCGCGTTATGGGCGGCGAGGACGTCGTCGCCGATGAACGCGCCGATCTCGGGAAACAGCTCGCCGAACCGCGGCTGCCCTGCCACGTCCCCGGGGGTGATCCCGTGGATGCGCACATTGTGGTGGTCGAAGTGGTCGTAATTGGCCGGCGGGCGCATCAGCCAGGAGGCCTCCGCCACGATCTTCCCGCCCCTGACCTTCGTCAGTCCCACCGAGCACGGGGAGCCCCGGAAGCCGTTCGCTGTTTCGAAATCGATCGCCGTAAAGTCCAAACCCACGGCCCCCACCTTACCGCCGGAAAGCGGGGCAGCCCGGGAGGCACAGGCCGGTCAAGTACCCTTGAGGGGTGAACTTTCCTGTGATGAACGACCTCGCTGTGTCCATGCTGGGCGGTGCGGGACCGGTCCAGCCGCAGCTGGCCTCCTTCCTCCCCGACTGGCTGAACCCCCAGGTATTCCTGGCCGATCCTGCCCTGGCACCCTGGGTGGTCCTGGTGGTGTGCGGCATTGTTTTTGCGGAGACCGGCCTGCTGGTCGGGTTCTTCCTGCCGGGCGATTCCATGCTGTTCACCGCCGGCCTGCTGGTGGCCACGGACACCATCAAGTTCAACGTCTGGCTCCTGGCCCTGCTGATCGCGCTCTCGGCCATCATCGGCAACCAGGCCGGCTACCTGATCGGGTCCAAGGCCGGACCCGCCGTCTTCAACAAGCCCAACTCCCGGCTGTTCAAGCGGGAAAACGTTGAGAACGCCCATGCCTTCTTCGAAAAGCACGGCGGCAAGGCCCTGATCCTGGCCCGCTTCGTGCCCATCATCCGCACCTTCGTTCCCGTGATCGTGGGCGTCGCGGGGATGAGCCGGCGGAAGTTCTTCCTCTACAACGTCATCGGCGCGGTGCTCTGGGGCGGCGGCGTCACGCTGCTGGGCTACCTGCTGGGCGACAAGGTCCCGTGGGTCCGGGACAACCTGGACATCATCTTCATCGCCATCGTGCTGGTCTCGGTGATCCCCATCGGCATCGAGGTCCTGCGCGGGATGGTTGCCAAGCGGCAGGCGCGGACATACGGCACGGACGCCGTGGACGAGTACATCGAAGAGCATGAGCCGCTGGAGGAACGCAAGGCTCGGCGCAACATCCGCGGCACCCGCCAGGAGTAGCTGCTCCCTGGCCGCTACAGCGCAAAAGGTGCGCGCCCGTTCGCCGGGCGCGCACCGTTTGCGCTCTACCC
>JABFWC010000052.1 GCA_013362385.1 Pseudarthrobacter sp. | reverse complement strand
AGATCACTACGGACACGTCCGGACCGATGATGATTGCGCTGTACGTCCGGGACGCCGCCGGCCTCAACGGGGTGGGGCGGCCCATGTTGTCCCATGCGGCACCGAAAGTCCGCCCCGCGGACCATTCGCACCTGACCGCGGACGTCGGCGGCCTGGGCGCGCTGAAGACGGAGTGGGAAGCCTGGTGGGAGCAACTGCTCAAGGCCCACCCGCAAACGTCCCCGGAACTCACTCCGCCGGCCTTTGAAGCGTTTGGCAACTCACCGGCCCTGCAACGCGTCCTGCAGGCACACTTCGGTTCAGCCCTTACCTGGGCGAGGGAACGTCGGAGCGAGTATGCCGAACTCGAAGCTGAACGCGTGGCCACCGGAACGGACCAGCTGATCCAGGACATGGTGGATGACCGACTGCTGGAAGTGGGCCGGGATGCCCGGGACTTCACGCTGACCATCATCGAACTCCCGCTGGACGAACACCGGGCCTGGTACCTGGAACCGGACAAGATCATCATGAGCCATCAGCTGATGAGCCAGCCCGACCTGTTCCGCAGCTACGTACAGCCGGTGCTGGAAATCCTGGTCTGAACCGCCGGCCCCGGGCTGGCCGTCAGGGGCCGTCGCCCTCCCGGCGGACGGTGATCCGCACCTGCCCGTCCGGGCCGCCGGACCCTTCCCAGCCGTCGGCACCGGAGCGGTGCCAGGCCCGGCCGGCCACTTCCACCTGGGTGACGGAGAGATCCTTGGCGTTGGCCACCGCCCATTGCGCAATGGACCATGCCTGGGCTCCGCCGGCGTCCACCACCAGGCTGTCTCCAGCGGTTTCGGCGTTCACTCCGCCGTACGCGAGGTCCAGTTCCGACGCGACTGCAGCGGGGTCGCCTGCGGCCGTGGCGGAACGGAGGGTGCACTGCACGGCCCCGGGTGTCTGACCGGTAAGCCCGGAGGCGAAGGCGCGGCCCAGGTCCTCGTGCTGGGCGTACGCCTGGGGGTGGGCGGAGCGCTGGACCTGCTGGGCCGCGTCCGTAATGTCGAGCGTCTCGTAGCCGGGGATCTTCACCAGCGCGTCGTAGAAGGCGTTGACGGCGTAGTAGGGGTCCATGATCTGCGCCTCGGTTCCCCAGCCCTGGGAGGGCCGTTGCTGGAAGAGTCCCCGGGAGTCGGGCCCTGCCTGGTCGCCATGTTCGATGTTGCGGAGCTTGGATTCCTGCATGGCCGTGGCCAGCGCGATGCTCGCCGCGCGGGGCGGCAGTCCCCGGCGTACTGCCACCGCGGTGATGAGCGCGGCGTACACTGCCTGGTCCGGCGCCAGTTCCGCCCTCCGGTTGCCTGCGCTGGCCGTGCAGCGTTCCGTCACCAGGGTTTCGGAACGCTGCACGAAAAACACTGCAGTGTAGATGCCGCCGGCCACCAGGGCGAGGGCCAGCAGCAGCACAACCAGGCGGCGCAGGCTGCGTCTGCGTGCCACCAAGGGGTTCAGTTGGCGTGCAGGGCGTCGTTCAGTTCAACAGTCTGGCCCTTGCGCGCCAGGACTTCCACCGCTCCGCTCGTGGAGTTGCGGCGGAACAGCAGGTTGGGGACGCCGGAGAGTTCGGCGGCCTTGACCACCTTGGTGGTGTCCTCGCCGACGTCGTCCTTCGGGCCCAGTACCCGCACCCGGGTGCCGGCTGTGACGTAGAGGCCTGCCTCCACCACGGAATCATCGCCGATGCTGATGCCCACGCCGGAGTTGGCGCCGAGCAGGACACGTTCGCCGATGGTGATCTTCTCCTTGCCGCCGCCGGAGAGGGTGCCCATGATGGAGGCGCCGCCGCCGACGTCGCTGCCGTTGCCGGTCACCACGCCGGCGGAAATGCGGCCTTCGACCATGGAGGTACCAAGGGTGCCCGCGTTGAAGTTAACGAAGCCCTCGTGCATGACGGTGGTGCCCTCGGCCAGGTGCGCACCCAGGCGGACCCTGTCCGCGTCGGCGATCCGCACACCGCTGGGAACGACGTAGTCCACCATGCGCGGGAACTTGTCCACGCCGTAGACGGTGACCGCTCCGCGCCGGCGCAGCTTGGCCCGGGTCAGTTCGAAACCTTCGACGGCGGCCGGGCCGAAGTTGGTCCACACGACGTTGGGCAGCTTGCCGAAAATGCCGTCAAGGTTGATGGTGTTGGGCCGGACCAGCCGGTGGGAGAGCAGGTGGAGCCGGAGGTAGGCGTCCGCAGTGTCCGCGGGGGCTTCGTCCAGGTTGATCTGGACGAAGACCACTTTCTGCTCCGTGCCGCGGTCCTCGTCGGCGCCGTTTTCGGCGATCCGGGTCAGGGCTTCGTCGGCGTTTTCCACCGAGCGGAGGTTCTCGGCGGCGACGCCGAGCGAGGGTGCGGGGAACCAAACATCAAGGACGGTGGCGTCGTTGCCGGCTGTGGAGATGGTGGCCACGCCGAAGCCGTAGGCGGAGCGTTCGCCAGCGGCGGTGTTCAAGGTTTCGGGCACGGCGGAAGAAGCGGTCTCAGTCATGTGCCCCAGTCTATCGAGGGCCGGGTGGCCGGTTCGAACTAGACTGGCTTCGTGACTGCTGAAACCGCCCCGCAATCGTCCGTGCACACCCTTGACCTTCGCCAGGACGTGGCACTGCTGACCGCGGACATCATGGATATCGAGAGCGTGTCCGGCAATGAGCAGGCCCTTGCGGACGCCGTGGAGCAGGCCCTGCTGGCCGTCCCGGAGCTTCGCGTGGTGCGTGACGGCGATGCGATCATTGCCCGCACCGAACTTGGCCGCAGCGAACGGGTCATCCTCGCGGGGCACCTGGACACGGTGCCGCTTCCCCTGACCGAGGGCTCGAAGGGCACCGTTCCTTCCACCTGGGAGTCGGGAGTCCCGGGGGAGGGCATCCTCTACGGCCGCGGCGCAACGGACATGAAGGGCGGCGTGGCGGTGCAGCTGGCGCTGGCCGCGGGAATGTTCGACGACGGCGCCCGGCCGAAGCGGGACGTCACCTTCGTCTTCTACGACCACGAGGAAGTGGAGGCCGTCAAGAGCGGCCTCGGCCGCCTGGTCCGCAACCATGGCGACCTGCTGCAGGGGGACTTCGCCATCCTGCTGGAGCCCACCGACGGAACGGTGGAAGGTGGCTGCAACGGCACGAGCCGCTTTGAAGCCACCACCACGGGAGAGGCGGCACACTCGGCGCGCGCGTGGATGGGCAGCAACGCCATCCATGCTGCAGCACCGATCCTGGCCCGGCTCGCGGCGTACGAACCCCGTACGGTCAACGTCGACGGCCTGGACTACCGGGAAAGCCTCAACGCCGTGAAGATCAACGGCGGCACGGCCGGCAATGTGATTCCGGACCGCTGCGTGGTGGAGATCAACTACCGGTTCGCGCCGGACAAGACCCCGGAGCAGGCTGAGGCCCACGTACGGGAACTGCTGGAGGGTTTCGACGTCGTCCGCACCGATGCGGCCGCCGGAGCGCGTCCCGGCCTGCAGCACCCGGCCGCGGCATCCTTCGTGGCCGCCGTCGGTGCCGAGCCCAAGCCCAAGTATGGCTGGACCGACGTCGCACGCTTTAGTGAGCTGGGGATCCCGGCGGTGAACTTCGGCCCCGGCGACGCGCTGCTGGCGCACAAGGATAACGAGCACGTGCACGCCGACGCCATCCGCAAGTGCCTTCGCGCGCTGCGGGAATGGCTGGCAGCCTAGGGTAAGCCGGCCCCCGAAGACGGCACAAAAAGAGGTCCGGAACCCCTGCGGGGTTCCGGACCTCTTTCGTTCACCGGGGCCGGGACTACGGTGCCGCAGCCTCCAGGACGTCGGGCTCGGCTTTCGCCGTGCCGCCCGCGGCCTTCTTGGAACCGCGGCGCTCGATCCACACCGCAAGCCGTGAGACGGAGATGTTGATCGCGATATAGATTGCCGCTGCCACGAAGAAGATCGGGAAGAGGTACTGGGTACCGAGGAAGTCAGCCATGACCTGGACCGCGCGCAGGAGTTCGCCGTACGCCACGATATAGCCCAGTGACGTGTCCTTCAGGAGGACCACCATCTGCGCCACCAGCGAAGGCATCATGCGGCGGATCGCCTGCGGCAGTTCGATCAGCATCCGGGACTTGTAGCTGGTGAGGCCGATGGCGAGGCCCGCCTCGCGCTGCCCGCGCGGAAGGGACTGGATGCCCGCCCGGATGATCTCGGCGAACACGGCCGCGTTGTAGAGCACCAGGCCGGCGACGACGGCGATGAACGCGGACGTGCCGAACCCCAGCAGGATGAAGAGCATCATCAGGACCACCGGCATGCCGCGGAGGAACTCAAGGATGACCCTCATGGGGACGCGGATCACGGCTGCGTCCGAAATGCGCAGCAGGCACAGCAGCAGGCCCAGCGGGAAGGCGATGACGGCTGCGATCGCCGCCGCGGCCAGGGTGGAGCCGAGGCCGTTGCCGAGTAGCCGCCACACGTCGGCGCGGGTGAAGATCTGCCACCTGCGTGCTTCGAAGATGCCCTGCTGCGCGAGCGTCATGACGATCCACGCCAGGAGGCCGAGGATCAGCAGGGCGCCGACGATGGATGCGATCAGGGAGATCCGGCGGGCCTTCGGGCCCGGGACGTCGTAAAGGACCGAACTCATCGGGCAATCGCCACCTTTCGTTCCACCGTGTTGGCAAGGATTCCCAGCGGAACGGTGAGGAGCAGATAGAAGAACGCGGTGCCCAGCAGGACGGTGATGACGGCGTCGCCGTTGGCGTTGGCCATCTGGCGGCCGTACCCGAACAGTTCCAGGACGAAGAAGGCGCCGGCCACCGACGAGTTCTTGACCAGGGCGATCAGGATGTTGATCAGCGGCGGGATCACGGTCCGCAGCGCCTGGGGCAGGATGATGAGGGAAAGCACCTGGCCGAATTTCATGCCGATGCTGCGGGCCGCCTCTGCCTGGCCGACGGGCACACTGTTGACGCCAGAGCGGACAGCTTCGGCGATGAACGCGGCGGTGTAGGTGCTCAGGGCGATGATCGCGGCGATCTCGAACTGCTCGAATTTGACCCCGATGCGGGGGAGCACGACGGCGGCGAAGAAGAAAGCGATGGTCAGCGGGGTGTTGCGGAGGACTTCCACGTACACGGTGCTGAACCCGCGAAGCGCCGCAACCGGGGAAACACGCGCTGCGGCAAGCAGTGTGCCAAGGATCAGCGCAAAAATTCCGGAGACGGCGGACAAAAAGAGGGTGCGGAGAAAACCGTTCCAATACAAGGGCAGGTTTTCAATGATGACGTCCATAAGATCCTTCGACTGTATGCGTGGACGGATGAAGGCGGGCGCTGCCGGGGCAGTTGGCCCCGGCAGCGCTGCGGACGCTACTTAGTAACGGTTGATGGCGGGCAGGTTCGGCGCGGTCTTGATGACCGAACCGGCAGTTGCCTCCCAGGCCTTCTTGTAGGAGCCGTCCTTCTCGAAGGATTCCAGCTGGTCGTTGATCCAGTTGCGGAACTCGGTGTCGCCCTTCTTCAGGCCGATGCCGTAAGGCTCCTTGGTGAAGGTTTCGTCGGAGGCCAGCTTGAAGGCGTCCGGTTCCTTGTCGACGAAACCGGCGAGGATCACGTTGTCGGTGGTCACAGCTTCAACCTGCTTGTTGCGCAGGGGTTCGAGGCAGGCGGAGTAGGTGGCGGCGGGGACCAGTTCGGCGCCGTACTTGTCGACGATCGTGGCGGCAGGAGTGGAGCCGGTGACCGAGCAGACCTTCTTGCCCTTGACGTCTTCGGGCTTCTTGATGGTGTCGTTGTCCTTGTTCACCATCAGGGCCTGGCCTGCTTCGTAGTACGGGCCGGCGAAGTCGACAACCTGCTTGCGCTTGTCGCTGATGGTGTAGGTGGCGATGACGATGTCCACCTTGCCCTGTTCGATGAAGGGCTCGCGGTTGGCGGAAACGGTCTCGGACCATTCGATCTTGTCGGCCGCGATGCCCAGCTTGGCGGCGATCAGCTTGCCGATTTCAACGTCGAAACCGACGGGCTTGCCGTCCAGGCCCACTTGCCCGAACAGCGGCTGGTCGAACTTGGTGCCGATCTTGATGGTGCCGGCGGAGGAGAGCTTTGCCATGGTGGTGCCGGCGGCGAACGTCGGCTTCTCGACGGGGCTCGGGTTGCCCGAGCCTCCGGAATTACCACCGCCGCAGGCGCTCAGGGACAGGGCGAGGGCAGCGGTAGCCGCCACGACGAAGGACTTCCGCCGGGACATAAATGCCTTCATGACATTCCTTTCATTGATGGCCGTGGGTTTCCGGCCTGGATGCGAACTGAAGTGTGGTGTTCGGGGTGGTTAGTGGGTCAGGAGCTTGGACAGGAAGTCCTTGGCACGGTCGCTCTTCGGGTTGGTGAAGAATTCCTCCGGGGTGGCATCTTCGACGATCTGGCCGTCGGCCATGAAGACCACGCGGTCGGCCGCCTTGCGGGCGAAGCCCATCTCGTGCGTCACCACGATCATGGTCATCCCCTCCTTGGCGAGCTGGACCATGACGTCCAGGACCTCGTTGATCATCTCGGGATCCAGCGCGGACGTTGGCTCGTCGAACAGCATGACCTTGGGTTTCATGGCCAGGGCCCGTGCGATCGCGACGCGCTGCTGCTGGCCGCCGGAGAGCTGGGCCGGCAGCTTGGGGGCCTGGTGGCCCACGCCCACGCGCTCAAGGAGGGCCATGGCGTCCTTCTCCGCGGCCGCCTTGGAGGTTCCCTTGACCTTGATGGGGCCCAGGGTCACATTTTCGAGGATGGTCTTGTGCGCGAACAGGTTGAAGGACTGGAAGACCATGCCGACGTCGGCACGCAGCTGGGCGAGTTCCTTGCCTTCCTCAGGAAGGACCTTGCCGTCAATGCTGATGGATCCGCCCTCGATGGTTTCCAGGCGGTTGATGGCCCGGCAGAGGGTGGACTTACCGGAACCGGAGGGCCCGATGACCACAACAACCTCGCCCTTGCGGACCTTTAGGTTGATGTCCTTCAGAACGTGCAGCTGGCCGTAATGCTTGTTAACGGCGTTCAGGGTGACGAGAGCATCGTCGGGCACATGAGTAGTCATAGGAAAGAATCTAGCGAACAACGAGTGCGTTATGACCCCAATCACCCCAAGTTCCTGCTTATCGTGATTCAAGAGATACCTGGCGTTGGAGGTTAGCCTAGGGGAATGAGTATCAATGCAGATCCGGCCAAGAATTCCCAGCCGCGCCGTAAAGGTCCCCTTGAGCTGCGCCGCAAACAGGCCGCAGTTGAAATGTCGGATCAGCACCTGCTCGATACCAAGGGTCCCGGCCAGTTCGTGCACACCGACCCGTGGCGCGTCCTGAGGATCCAAAGCGAATTTGTTGAAGGCTTCGGCGCGCTCGCGGACATCGGGAAGGCAGTCAGCGTCTTCGGCTCGGCCCGTACCAAGCCCGGCAGTGCGTACTACGAGATGGGCGTCGAGGTCGGGCGCAAACTTGCCGAGGCGGGCGTCGCTGTCATCACCGGCGGCGGGCCCGGCTCCATGGAAGCGGCCAACCGGGGCACCGTCGAAGGCAACGGCGTCTCGGTGGGGCTGGGCATCGAGCTGCCCTTCGAGCAGGGCCTGAACCAATGGGTGGACCTGGGCATCAACTTCCGCTACTTCTTCGCCCGCAAGACCATGTTCGTCAAGTACGCCCAGGGCTTCATCGTGCTGCCCGGCGGGCTGGGCACGCTCGACGAGCTCTTCGAGGCGATGGTGCTGGTGCAGACA
Organism: Pseudarthrobacter sp.; assembly: GCA_013362385.1. Lineage (GTDB taxonomy): Bacteria > Actinomycetota > Actinomycetes > Actinomycetales > Micrococcaceae > Arthrobacter. The sequence goes on along the minus strand of JABFWC010000052.1, from coordinate 4,833 downwards.
CGGAAGGTGACCTCGTTCCCGATCGTGCTCCTCGGCGTGGACTTTTGGGGACCGATGATCGAATGGATCAAGGGCACCCTGGTGGCCGAGGGCATGGTGTCCGAAAAGGACCTCGACCTCATCCAGCTTGTCGACACCCCCGCCGAAGCCGTGGACCGCGTCCTGCACGAGGCTGTTACCCCGGCGCTGAACGGCGAGCAGCGGCCGGAGTAGGTACAGCCGCGGGTTCGCTCAGCGGTCTGGCACGATGGAACCGTGAGTTTCTTTCTGGTTTTCCTCGCTGTCGTGCTGGTCGCGGCGGTCCTTTGGGCCGGCCTGGGCCGGCGCTCCCGCAAGCCGGGCGATGCACCGCTCCCTGTCCTGCTGGACGGCGGCTTCGAAGAGCCCCCGGCCAATCTGCCACCCGTGCTGCTGCCGGCGGATGCGGGCCCCGAGGACATCAACCGGGTGCGCTTTTCGCTCGGCCTGCGCGGCTACCGGATGGACCAGGTGGACCAGGTGCTGGACGAGCTGAGGGACCAGCTCGCCGCCAGGGACACGGAAGTGGCGCAGCTGCGCGCACAGCTCGCGGCGCTCCGGGTTGCCTCCGACGGCGGGTCCCCGGCTGCGGACGCGCCTGCTGGCGTTGAGGCGGCCGGGAGCCCGGGCGGGACCGGGCAGGGAAGCGCGCCTGCAGGCAAGGGCGGGCAGTGAGCACGGTGACGCGCCGCCGGGCACCCCTGGCATCAGCGTCCGGGCTGGCCCGGCAGCTGGCTTCCGCCGCCAGCCGGTGGCCCTGGTGGCTGCAGGTCACCGCCGTCTACGGCGGTGCCCGCCTGGCCAGCGCCTGCATCTTCATGGCGGCGGCCCTGCACCAGGGCCCCAACCCCTGGTTTGCACCCAAACCGGACTACTGGAACTTCATCAACATCTGGGACGCCCGCTGGTACGGGCAGGTCATCGCCACAGGCTATCCCTCGATCCTCCCCACGGATGCCGCCGGCAACGTGCAGGAGAATACCTGGGCGTTCTACCCGCTGTTCCCGGCGCTGGCCGGTGGCCTGAGCGGCCTTACCGGGCTGAAACCCGCCGCCTCGCTGACCCTCATCGCCATGCTTGCAGGCTGGGGGGCCGCCCTGGTGGTCTACGCGCTCTTCCGGCGGAGGGCGCCGCACGGGCCGGCCATGTGGGCAGTGGCCTTCTTCGCAACCTTCCCCGTCTCGGCCATCCTGCAGGTGCCGTACGCCGAGCCGTTGTCCCTGCTGCTCCTGGCAGCGGCGCTGCTGCTGGTGGTGCGGCGGCAGTACCTCCGGGCCATCCCGGTGGTGGTCCTCCTGTGCCTCTCCCGGCCTGTGGGTGTTCCCTTCGCGGTTTCACTCGGGCTGCTGCTGGTCATCCGTGCTGCCGGACGGTTCCGCAGCAGCCGGCAAGGCAATATGCCCGTTGAAGACCATTCCCTCGGTAAGCTGGCGGCGCTCGCCGGGCTCACCGCCGTCGCGGGCGTGTCCGCCCTGGCGTGGCCGGCGGCCGCCTGGGCCGCGACCGGTGACCCGCTGGCATATACCAAGACTGAAACCGTGTGGCGCGGTAAGGACCTGGTGCCGTTCAAACCCTGGTTCGACGCCGGCGTCGACCTTTTCGGCCCAGTGCTGGGCATCCTGGCACCCCTGGTCTTCGCGGGTCTTTTCGCGGCGATGCTGTTCCTGCCGCCAGTGGTGCGGCTCGGCGTCGAAATGCGCCTGTGGTGCGCCAGCTACATGGCATACCTGCTGGTGTTCCTGCACCCGCAGACCAGCACCTTCAGGATGCTCCTGCCGCTGTTTCCGCTGGCCTTGGGCGCCGCGCTGCTGTCCCAGTCCAGGGCCTACCGGGGGACGGTGGTCACCATGTTCCTGCTGCTGCAGATCGTGTGGATCGTGTGGCTGTGGGCGTGGGCGCCGCTTCCCGGCGGCGGGGACTATCCACCCTAGGGAAGGACGCTTCGGCGCAGGTCAGGCCGGGACTTACCGGTTGCCGGAAATGTCCATCGATTAGCTACGGGCCGGTAATTCCGCGATAATGATAGGTAAGCAAGGACACAAGCATTCAGAAAACGCGCAGCCTTGGCGGTGGGAACCCACCCCGCCATCGCAGCCCGATCGACATGCGGACACAGCCCGCCCGGGCTGATTAGTCCTGGGACAAATGGAGGGAAATTCCTCATGGCGGCGATGAAACCACGCACCGGCGACGGCCCTATGGAAGTCACCAAGGAGGGCCGCAGCCTGATCATGCGCGTCCCGCTCGAAGGCGGCGGGCGGCTTGTGGTCGAACTCAACGCTGCCGAGGCAGCCAACCTGAAGGACTGCCTGGTAGGCGTCACCGAGTAATTGTGCCGGACAGGGTCCGCGGCCTCGCGCTGCGGGCCCTGTCCTGTTTCCTGCCCTACTTCTTGACGGCCACCAGCAGGCCGTCCCCGGTGGGCAGCATGGCCGCCGCCAGCCGCTCGTCGTCCCGGATGGCTTTGCCAACCTGGCGCAGGACCACCGTGGTGGCATCCCGGCTTGCCGGATTGGCCACCTTGTCCTTGTCCAGCGCGTCGTTGATGACCAACAGGCCCGAGCGCTTCAGGAGCCTGACGGCCTGGTCCACATAGCCGGGCAGTCCGGGCTTGTCCGCGTCGATGAAGACGAGGTCGTACGCCCCGTCCGTCAGCCGCGGCAGCACGTCGCCCGCCCGCCCGGAAATGGTGCGTGTGCGGTTGGCCGGGCTGCCGGCCTCGGCAAAGGCTTCCCGGGCGGCGCGCAGGTGCTCCACGTCCACGTCGATGGTGGTCAGGACCGCCTGCGGGCCGAGCCCCCTGAGGAGGCACACGCCGGACACCCCGGCGCCGGTGCCGATTTCGACGGCGGTCTGGGCCTTGGAAGCGGCCGCAAGGACAGTGAGGACCGCACCCACTCCGGGGCTGACGGCGCTGACGCCCAGTTCAAAGGAGCGCTCCCTGGCCCGAAGCATGACCTCATCCTCAGCGGGCAGATCTTCTGCGTAGGACCAGCTGCTGGACTTGTCGGCGCTCATGGATCATCGCTTTCTGGGCGGAAGGGGGAGTGTCTCCCCAAGCCTACTGTGTCCGGCCGGGCGGGCGTGGAAGCGCGCTGTTGCGCCCAAGGCTGAAGTGTGCTCGCGGTCAGGAAATTCCCAGCCAAGTTTGACATGATGGATATCCGCTCATCCAAAAGGTGACCGGCGCCGAATCAGAGATGTCAACAGTATCCGGGCGTTAGCATTCCACGAGGGGAGTGGACGATGTCATCTTCAGTTGTGGCACCTGTCCCTGCAGTCAACAATCCCGACGATGAGTGGGTCCGTCCCACCTGGGAAGAAGTGGTCACCAACCACTCGGCGAAGGTCTACCGGCTGGCTTACCGCCTGACCGGCAACAAGTTCGACGCCGAGGACCTCACCCAGGAAGTATTCGTCCGCGTTTTCCGGTCGCTGGAAAACTTCAAGCCCGGAACCCTCGACGGCTGGCTGCACCGGATCACCACCAACCTGTTCCTTGACCAGGCCCGCCGCAGGACCCGCATCCGGTTCGATGCGCTGGCCGAGGACGCCGAGTCCCGGCTGCCGGGACGGGAGCCCGGGCCAGAGCAGAGCTTCGAGTTGAACAACCTGGACCTGGACGTGCAGGCGGCACTGGAGGAGCTCCCGCCGGACTTCCGCGCCGCCGTGGTGCTGTGCGACCTGGAGGGGCTGTCCTACGACGAGGTGGCCGAAGCCCTGGGCGTCAAGCTCGGGACGGTGCGCTCCCGCATCCACCGCGGTCGGACCATGCTCCGGGAGAAGCTGGCCCACCGGGACCCCCGCCCGCAGCAAACCCGCCGCAAGCTCTCGATGCCGCGCATCGCCGGCATCCTCTGATCGGCGCATGAAGTCCCAGTTCCCTTTCGGCGCCCGGCACCAGCGCACCAGCCGCCACCTCCAGGCGTGCCACGAATGTGCCGCTAGCGTGCGCCGGGACCGGCAGTACCTTGAACGGCTCCGCGATGCTCCGATTCCGCCTGCCAGCCAGGACCTGACCGAGCGGCTGCTGTCGCGTACCTCCGAACTCGCGGCGCAGCCGGTCCTACCGGCCCGGACGCCCGCGCCGCGTACTGCCGCCCGGGCGCTTGCCATCACAGCCGGCGGCACGGTTGCTGCCGCCGGCGTGCTTGCGGCAGGAGCCTTTGCCGCGGCCGGCGACCCCCTGGCCGGTACTGCATCGGGAAGCACAGCAGCGTTCTCCCACGTCTCAGCGCAAACGCCCGCGGACGGCAGGACCTTGAACGCCGAGCAGGTAGGCCGCCTGCGGTCCGAGGGGTGGGCATGCCCGGAACTCGAAGCCATGGGCTTTCACCTGGAGGCGGCAAAGGCGCTGGTGGTTGAGGGCCAGCCGGCGGTGGAGCTGCGCCTCACCGACGGCTCCCACCATGCGACCATCACCGAACAGCATGCCACCCCGCAGGCAGCCGGGGCCGCCGCTGCAGGCGGGGGAGGCAGTTCCGGTGATGGCCTCCTGCAGGTCTGGGGCACCTCGCCGTGGTCCGCCACCTACCGCACGGCCGGACGGACGTTCACCTACCGCTCGGACCTCCCCGCGGACCAGGCGGACGATGCCATAGCCATCCTCCGGAACCTGGCCCGGACCGCCGCGGAGGGCGTGGACGCGGCTACCCCGCAGTCGTCCCCAGGAGTGTCGGGGGAACCGCTCGCAGCGCGGCTGGAGCGCGGCATCAACCGGATCGCGGCGCTGTTCGCGCCGTGACACAGACTGTTGCACCGCCGGCCGGCGGGGAATCGTCGCTCGCAGCCAGGAGAGGGTAATCTTCCTAAAGT
>JABFWC010000128.1 GCA_013362385.1 Pseudarthrobacter sp. | reverse complement strand
ATGGCCGACGCCGTCCGGATCTACCCGCCGTCCGGCAGGTTTTTCCAAAACGGCCGTGAAGTGCTCCGGTGGGCGCTGACCAAGGCACCGGACCGTGCCCGGGAGGTGGTGGCCCGTGCCGGACTGGCGCTGGACGACATCCAGGTCCTCGCCGCGCACCAGGCCAACCTTCGCATCATCGAACCCCTGGCGGACGCCCTGGGCCTGTCGGACCGTGTTGTCATTACCGACGTCACGGAGTCGGGGAACACGTCCGCGGCCAGCGTGCCGCTCGGGCTCAGCAAGTGGTGGCACTCCGGAAAGATCCCGGCCGATGTGCCTGCGCTGCTGTTCGGCTTCGGCGGCGGGTTCACCTACGCCGGCATGGTGGCAATGACCCCACGCAGGAACTGACCCTCTCCGCGCCCGCCGGGGCGGGCGCGGAAACGGTTACGCCGCCGGAACGAACTCCCCGTACCCGGCTGCCCGCAGGCCGTCACGGAGCTTTTCCGCGTTGGCGTCCAGGACGTCCGGATCCGGGTTCTGGTCAGCGGAGCCGAAGTCGAAGTCGGCCATGCTGCGCGAGGGCCACACGTGCACGTGCAGGTGGTTGATCTCGTAGCCGGCCACGATCAGGCCGGCCCGCCGCGCCCCGAAGATGTCCACCTGGACCGCGCCGATCCGGCGGGCGACCTCCATCACCCGGGCGAGGGTCTCCGGGGACGCGTCCGTCCAGCGGTCCACTTCCTCCGTGGGGACCACCAGCGTGTGGCCGTCGGCGAGCGGGCCCGTGGTGAGGAACGCGGAGACATCGTCTTCGCGCCACACGAACCGGCCGGGAATGTCGCCGTTCAGGATTTTGGTGAAAAGCGTGCTCATGCGTCTGCCTCCTCGGCGGGTGCCTGCAGCGTGCCGGTGTCCAGCACGAACCGGTATTTTACGTCTCCTGCCACCATGCGGTCGTAGGCCTCATTCAGCTGGCCGGCGCCCACCATTTCAATGTCGGCCACCACGCCGTGTTCGGCGCAGAAGTCCAGCATCTCCTGGGTTTCGGCGATCCCTCCGATCAGGGATCCGGCGTACGCGATCCTGCGCCGGATCAGGGCGCCCGGGCTGACCGGAGGCATCGCTTCGGATGGCAGGCCCAGCTGGAACAGCGCCCCGTCAACGCGCAGGGTGCGGAAATAGGGGTTCAGGTCGTGCGGGGCGGCCACGGTGTCGATGATGAGGTCGACGGTCCGGTTTGCGGCAGCCATGGCGGCCTCGTCGCGCGAGAGGACCACCTCGTCCGCTCCCAATTCCAGCGCGGCAGCCACCTTTGCTTCGGACGTAGTGAAGACCACCACCTGGGCCCCCATCGCCTTGGCGAGCTTGACGGCCATGTGGCCCAGCCCGCCCAGGCCCACGACGCCCACCACATCGCCTTCCTCCACGCCGAAGTGCCGCAGCGGCGAGAAGGTGGTAACCCCTGCACAGAGCAGCGGCGCGGCGGCAGCGGGGTCCAATGATTCCGGCACCCGTAGGACATAGCGGCGGTCCACGACGATGGAGGAGGAATAGCCTCCCTGGGTGGTGCCGCCGTTGCGCCGGTCGTTCGCCCCGTAGGTGCCGGTCATCCCCTTTTCGCAGTACTGCTCCAGCCCGTCGAGGCAGCTGTCGCACTCACGGCAGGAGTCCACCATGCAGCCCACGCCCACCCGGTCGCCCACGGTGAATTCAGTAACGTCGGCACCCACCCTGCTGACCGTGCCCACGATTTCGTGGCCCGGTACCAGGGGATAGGCCTGGCCGCCCCACTCTCCGCGGGTCGCATGCACGTCCGAGTGGCACAGACCGCAGAACTCGATGGCGATTTCGACGTCGTCCGCTCCGGGGGTGCGGCGGGCCAGCGTCAGCGGCACCAGGCCGCTGTCGCCGGACACGGCACCGTAGGCGGCGGCGAGCAGGCCGGTTTCCGTTTTCGTCTCCACTGACGTGTTGTCAGCGGCCGGGGCGATGGGTTTGGCAAGGGCAGGCGGTACAGGGCGTCCTGGAGTCATAGTGCGACGCTACCCTTGCCTCCCGGGAAGTTTCCAGCCGGGGACGCCGTGCCTCCGGGACCGGGGCCTGTGGCCACCGGCAGCTCCGGGCGGTTCGACCACTCCGAGAACGAGCCCGGGTAGAGCGCGGCCGCGAACCCTGCGATTTCCAGGGCAGCCACCTCGTGGGCGGCAGTGACACCGGAACCGCAGTAGACGGCCACCGGACGGCCGGCCTGGACACCCAGCTCCCCGAACCTCCGGCGGAGCTGCGCGGGCGGAAGGAACCTGCCCTCCCCATCCACGTTTCCTGCGGTCGGCGCGCTGACGGCCCCCGGGATGTGGCCCGCACGCGGGTCCACTGGCTCGACCTCGCCCCGGTACCTCTCCCCCGCCCGCGCGTCGAGCAATGTGCCCTGGCGCGGCCAGCCGGCGGCAGCACCGGCGTCGATCACGGGCATCCGGGCGTCGCCCAGCTCCACGTCACCCGGCACGGGATCAACGGCGCCCGAGGCAAGCGGCAGGCCCGCAGCGCGCCACGCCGCCAGGCCGCCGTCGAGCAAATAGACCGTAGCGAAGCCGGCGTTGCGCAGCATCCACCACACCCTGGCCGACGCCATGTTGGCACTGTCGTCATAGGCCACCACGACGTCCCCGTTCCCGATCCCCCAGCGGCGGGCAGCTTCCTGGAACCGGTCCGGGGCGGGCAGCGGATGGCGCCCCCGTTCGGGAACTGCGGGGTCAGCGAGGTCAGCGGCAAGGTCAACGAAGACGGCGCCGGGCAGGTGTTCCCGAAGATAGTGTTCGTGCCCGTGCGGATCGCCCAGTGCCCACCGCACGTCCAGGAGCACAGTGCGTCGGCCGGCCGCCAGCCGGGCCTCGAGGGCGGAAACGTCCATCAGCGGATTCATCGTGCTCCTTTATGCGGGCGGACAGCCAGCGGCGCGCAGCCGGCCTGTGTGCGTAGTCATCGGAATCCACTCTAGAGGGGCGGTGCCCGCGACCGCCGGTAGGCTGGTGCGGTGATGATCGAGGGCTACGGAAACGGCGGCGGGACCCGGGGCGCGGACGGGCGGGAGTGGGCGGACAATGCCATCCGCACCATCAGGGCTGAAAGCAACCGCTCGGCGGACACCCATCTCTACGCCGTACCGCTGCCGGAGCATTGGGGCATCCAGCTCTACCTGAAGGACGAGTCAACCCATCGTTCCGGCAGCCTCAAGCACCGGCTGGCGCGTTCCCTGTTCCTGTTCGGCCTCGTCAACGGCTGGATCAGGGCGGATACCACCATTGTCGAGGCCTCCAGCGGCAGCACCGCTGTTTCCGAGGCGTACTTCGCCCAACTGCTGGGACTCCCCTTTGTGGCGGTGATGGCCCGGACCACCAGCCCGGAGAAGATCGCCCTGATCGAACAGTTCGGCGGGTCCTGCCTGCTGGTGGACAACGCGTCGG
>JABFWC010000073.1 GCA_013362385.1 Pseudarthrobacter sp. | reverse complement strand
AAGCACCACGAACACGTTCGCCCTGCCGTCCGCCGCCAGGGCGCCGCCGGTGATCACGACCATCTCGGACGGGACGGGCGGAAAAATGGCGTCGCCGAGCACCAGCGGAATGACCCAGAAATAAAGGGCCGCCCCCCAGCTGTCAGCGCCGCCGAAGTCCATTGCCACAAATTACCGCACTTTCGGGGGTTGCGGGTGCCTGCCCGTCAGGGGGTGGTGGGAGACTGGCGGCATGCGGATTTTGGTGCTGCAGGGTGACATCACCCAGAGGCGGGTGGACGTGGTGGTGAACGCCGCCAACTCTTCGCTCCTTGGCGGCGGGGGAGTGGACGGGGCGCTGCACCGGGCGGCCGGACCCGAGCTGCTCGCCGCCTGCCGGGAGCTGCGGGCCACCGGCCTGCCGCACGGACTCCACGTGGGCGCCGCGGTGGCTACCCCCGCCTTCCGGCTGCCGGCCCGGTGGGTGGTCCACACCGTGGGTCCCAACCGCCACGCCGGACAGACCAACCGCGCCCTCCTGGTGTCCTGCTTCAGCGAAAGCCTGCGGCTGGCGGAGGAACTGCAGGCACGGACCATGGCATTTCCGGCGGTGGGCGCCGGAGCGTACGGATGGCCGCCGGCGGCTGTGGCCGAAGCCGCCCGGGATGCGCTGGCAGGGTTCCAGGCGTCCCACCCCGCTCCCGGGCTGGAGCTCGTGGAGTTCGTACTCTTCCGGGCCGAGGTGGAGGCGGTGTTCAGGGACGTGCTCGGGCTGCCTCGCTGAGTTCCAGGCTGCTGCGGTACTCCACCGGCTTGCCGGACACGGGATCCACGAACCGGATGCCGCGTGCCAGGAGCTGCAGCGGCTTGGCGTAGTCGTCCGGGGCCTTGTCCAGCAGGTCCGGGTAGAACGCGTCATTAACAATCCCCAGCCCCAGGGACGCCATGTGGACCCGCAGCTGGTGTGTCTTGCCGGTATGCGGTTCCAGCCGGTACCTGGCCAGGCGGCGCGCGGCGCCTGGCGCACCCAAGGGGGTGCCGGCGTCGAACATTTCCAGCTGCTCGATCCTGGTTTCTGCGTTCGGCTCGCCCTCGACGACCTCCGCGAGCAGGTAGCTGCGCGACTTGGTCATCCGGTTACGGACCACCACCGGGAAGTCGACGGCGGCGTGCCCCGGGGCGGGCTCGGCCGCTGACACGCACTCATACTCCTTCTGCACCTGGCGCTTCTCGAACAGCACCTGGTACTTGCCGCGGGTCTGCGGATTGGTGGAGAAGAGCAGTACGCCTGCGGTCATCCTGTCCAGCCGGTGCATCGGAATCAGGTCCGGCAGGTCCAGCTGGTTCCGCAGCCGCACCAGGGCTGACTCCTGGATATAGGTGCCGCCGGGAGTCGTGGGCAGGAAGTGCGGCTTGTCCACCACCAGCAGGTGCCCGTCCTGGTGCAGGATGTTGATCTCCACCGGCAGCCGTGTCTCGGGCGGCAGCGTCCGGTAGTACCAGATGAAGGTGTGGTCCTCTAGCCTGGTGTGCCGGCTCAAGGGGACGCCGCCCTCGCCGACGATCTCGCCGGCGTCGAACCTGTCCTCGATGCCCTGCGGATCGATGTGGCCCCAGCGGTGCATCATGTAGTCCATCGCGGTGTCCCACGGGCCCTCCTCCGGCAGGCGCAGGCGGGTGGCGTTCACGCCGTCGCGCACGGGAAGGGGGGATTGCATCACCCGTCCATTCTAGCGGCGGCGCTGCTTCGGCCTGCCCTGCAGCGCATGCAGGCGCCCCCGCTTCCGACGATAAAAAAGTTCTTGACAATAAAAGTTGTCGGTAAGCACACTGGGAACATGCAGGACATCGCAGTCATCGAAGACCCGGCAGCGGCGGAGGCATCGCTGGACCCGATCCGCACCGCTATTCTCCGGGAACTGGTCCGGCCAGGGTCCGCCACGCAGCTGGCGGTACGGGTGGGCCTGCCCCGGCAAAAGGTGAACTACCACCTCAGGGCGCTGGAGCGGCACGGCCTGGTGGAGCTGGTGGAGGAACGGCGCAAGGGCAACGTCACCGAACGGGTCCTGCAGGCCAGTGCCGCGTCGTACCTGATCTCACCCGCGGCCCTGGCCGCCGTTTCCCCGGATCCGCACCGCTTTTCCGACAGGTTCTCGGCCTTCTGGCTGCTGGCGCTGGCCGGACGGATGGTGCAGGAGATGGGAAAGCTGATCGCCGGCGCGGCAGCCGCACGGCAAAAGCTCGCCACCTTCGCGATCGACGGCGACATCACCTTCCGCGGCGCGGCCGACCGTGCCGCCTTCGCGGAGGAACTGGGCGCGGCGGTCACGCGGCTGGTGGACAAGTACCACGACGGCGGAACCACCGCCGGTGCGCGGCGGCACCGCCTGGTGGTGGCGCTGCATCCCGCCCTTAAGGAAACCAAGGAAGCTGACGCAGGCAAGGAGCACGGCAATGACTGACAAGCGCAACTTCGAGATCGTTTACGACACGGAACTTCCCGGCACGCCGGAGCGCGTGTGGGAGGCCGTCACCAAGGGAACGCCGGCTTGGATGTTCCCCACGGACCAGTGGCCGGCCGTCAAGACCGTGGAGGAGTACCCCAGCCACTTGGTGTCCCGGATGGAGGGGCCGGACGGCTGGTTCAACCAGCTGGAGCACGTCCTGGAACCGACCGGGGACGGCCGCGCAAGGCTGCACTACGTCCACAGCGGCATTTTCGCGGACAACTGGGACGAGCAGTACGACGGCGCCAGCCGCCACACCGAGTTCTACCTGCACACGCTGGGCCAGTACCTGCAGTACTTCGACGGCCGGCCCGTGGTGTTTACCGACATCCAGGCGCCCGCCGCGTCGCAGGCCCCCGACGGTTTCGCGCGGCTGCGCAAGGCGCTCGGCGTCGAAGCCGCCGGGCAAGGGTCCGCCGTGGACGTAGAGCTCGACGGCGTGGGGCGGCTGGCGGGTGAGGTGGACTTCTCAAACGAGCACTTCCTGGGTATCCGCACGCCGGACACGCTCTTCCGGTTCTTTGGCCGCAACGCCTTCGGCGCCCCCGTGGGAATGACCGTGCACGACTTCAGTGGAACCGGCGATTCCGACACCACAGCCAAGGCTTGGGGTGGCTTCCTGGAGCGGGTCTATGCCTAGGACCTGCAGGCGTGCGGGTCAGGCGATGGCGACGGCGGGGGCCTGGGTGAGTGAGCGCCGGAGCTGGGGTGCGGCGTCGAGCTTGTCCTGGGCGGCCCGCAATGCCAACACCGCCGCTTCCAGCTTGTCCGGCGGAAGGGTGAAGGGCAGCCGCAGGTAGCGTTCGAACGCGCCGCCCACCCCGAACCGCGGGCCGGCCGCCAGCCTGATGCCGAAATCCGGTGCGAGGACTGTCAGCGCCGTACTGACCGGTGCGGGCAGCCGGCACCAGACGGAAAGGCCGCCGGCCGGGCGCGTTGCCTGCCACGCGGGAAGGTGTTCGGCCAGCAGGCCGAGCAGGGCTTCCCGGTTGCCGCGCAGGGTTTCGAGCAGTGCAGGCAGCGGCTCGTCCAGGGCCCGCACCAGATGGGCGGCGGCCAGCTGCTCCATGACGGGCCCGCCCAAGTCCAAGGTGGTGCGGGCTGCGGCAAACCGTTGGATCATCGCCTCGGACGCACGGATCCATCCGGTCCGCAAGCCGCCCCAGTGAGACTTGCTCAGCGACCCGATGGACACTACAGCGCTGCTGAAACCCGCCAGCGGGGTGGTGGCGACGGCGTCGAGGTTCAGTTCGCGCAGCGTCTCATCAGCTACCAGTACGGTTCCGGCCGCGGCGGCCGAGCGGACCAGCCGGCGGCGCTGGTCATCCGGCATGATCATGCCGGTGGGGTTGTGGAAGTCCGGCACCAGGTAAGCGAGCTTGGGCTGCTGCTGGACCATAGCCGTTTCCAGGGCCGCGAGGTCCCACCCGGTCTCCGCGAAAGCCACGGGGACGGGGCGGCAGCGGGCGGCCCGGACGGCGTCCAGGGCGTGCGGATAGCTGGGATGTTCCACCAGGACGCGGTCCTGCCGGTCAGCCAGGGTGCGGATGATGATCGTCAGGGCGTGCTGGGCGCCGGAGGTCACCATGACCTGCCCGGGCCGGGTTGGCACGCCGGCTGACGAATAGCGGTCGGCGATGGCCTGGCGCAGCGGCAGCAGTCCCAGGGCGTCGTACCCGAAGCCGGGCAGCAGGGCCGGGAGTTCCGTCAGTGCCGCCGCGAAGGCTCGGTGCACCACCTCGCCGCTGGCCGGCAGCGCTGAATAGGCAAGGTCGATCATCCCCTCGGGAGCGGCCAGGCCGGGAGCGTTGAGGCCGGGGGCGGTCAGGGGACCGGCCAGCCGCTGTCCGGGAAGTACTGGACCGGACAGTGCTGGGCCGGACAGTGCTGGGCCGAAGGACGTGTGTTCGGGGATGCGGGTCTTGCCGCGGCTGCCCTGGCCGCTGCTCAGGAAGCCCTGGTCCCGGAGGCTCGTGTAGGCGGCGGTGACGGTTGTCCGACTGACCCCCAGGGCCGCGCACAGGGAACGTTCACTGGGCAGTGCCGTATCCAGCGGAACCCGGCCATCCAGGATCAGGAGCCGTACCACATCCGCGAGTTCCCGGTAGGCGGGCCCGGTTCCGTGGTTCCAAGGGCCGAGGAGGCGGGACAGCGCTGATGCGCTCAGGGAGGCAGGCATGTAGCCAGTATTCCAGACTGGATATGTAATTCAATGCCAGTTGGCTGCAAGCATGGTTTCATGATGACCCGTCGACTCGTCCAGCTATTCACAGGCCTTGCCATGTATGGGATTTCCCTGGCCATGTTCATCCGTGCCGGGCTGGGCCTGGACCCTTGGGATGTCTTCCACCAGGGACTGGCAAACCGGACCGGGCTGAGCATCGGCGTGGTGGTGATCGCGGTGAGCTTCCTGGTGCTGCTGCTCTGGATCCCGCTTCGGCAGATGCCCGGCTTCGGTACCCTCTGCAACGCCGTCCTGGTGGGTGTGTTCGCCGACGTCGGCCTGGCCTTCATCCCTGCCGTGTCCCACCTGGCCAGCCAGGCCGGGCTCCTTGCCGGTGCCGTACTGCTCAACGGCATCGCTTCTGCCTGCTACATCGGTGCACGGTTCGGTCCGGGCGCACGCGACGGCCTGATGACTGGCCTGGCACGGCGCACCGGCTGGTCGGTGCGGCTGTCACGGACGCTGATCGAGGTGACGGTGCTGGCCGTCGGCTGGCTGCTCGGCGGCTCGGTGGGTGTAGGCACGGTGGTGTACGCCCTGGCCATCGGCCCCCTGGTCCAGTTGCTGCTGCCACGCTTCATGGTTCCGGCTCCGGCGCCCAAGACGGCAGCCGAGCCCGCTCCCGCCAACTGTTGACGACCCGCTCCCTGCGGTCCAGCGTCACGTCATGCCAGCCGTCATGTCACGCCGGCTGAGGCTGGCATGTCGGGCAGAAATAGATGTCCCGTTCCTCCTCGCCGTTGGGTTTGCCCAGCAGGCCCCGGCGGATGGGGGTCCCGCATTTGAGGCACCGCTGGTGTTCGCGCCCGTAAACCCAGTAGCCGGGGCGGCCCGCCATCCTGCCGACCGGCATCCCGCGTGTATCGAGGATGGTGACGCGCCGCCCGGGCCCGAGGTTGACCTCCAGGAGCTGCTTGGCGTCCGTCATCATGGTGCGGATGTCCGCTACTTCGGAGACCGGTGTAGCCGGATGCACGCCGGAGAGGAAGCACGCCTCGCAGCGGTAAATGTTGCCGATGCCCGCAAGGTTGCGCTGGTCCAGCAGGGCCACGCCCACCGGAACGTCCGGGCGTGACCTGACCCTGCGCTCGGCTTCGTCCAGGTCCCAGTCCGGACCCAGGAGGTCCGGGCCCAGGAACCCCACGATGGAATCCTCGTTGTCCGTGGCCACCACCTCGAGCAGGCCCAGGGAGAAGCCGACGGCGTCGGCGGCCGGGGTTCGCAGCACGCACCGCGCCGTGTAGCCCGGTTTCCGCCATTTTCCGCCGGGAGGATAGACCTGCCACGTTCCCTCCATCTTCAGGTGGGAGTGGATGGTGAGTTTCCTGTCTTCCGGGCTGACCACCCGCATCAGGAGGTGCTTGCCGCGGGGAACCACCTCGGCGACGGTCCAGCCCGCGAGGTTCAGTGTGGCAAAGCGCGGTACCCGGAAGTCCGAGGCCAGCAGGGTTTGTCCCGCGAGGGCCTGGTGAAGCTGCCGGGCCGCCCGCCAGACGGAGTCGCCCTCAGGCACGGATCCTCAGTCCCTTCGGGGTGGAATAGGCGCCGGCTGCGGCGAGGGCAGCGGCCACCGGAGTGTCCAGGATTTCATGGCCGTTCACCTTTTCCATGACCAGCTTGTCCACCGCCCCGCAGGTCACGACGCCGACCAGCGCGGCACCAGCGGCCGCGAGCACGTCGTCGTCAGTGCTGAAGGCCAGCAGTGTCTTGCCGCCGCGCTCCACGTACAGGACCAGCGCCCCGTCCACCAGTACCACCAGCGCACCGGCCTTCCGGCCGGGCCGGTGGCCCGTGCCGGCGTCGTCCTGGACCGCCGGCCAGGGCAGGGCGGCGCCGTAGGGGTTGGCGGGATCGGTGGCGGCAAGCGCCAGCGCAGCAGGCTCCGCCTTGGCCAGCTGGCTGTCCTCGCTGTACGAGCGAAGCCGGTCGACGGTGGCGGGGACGGCGAACTGGGCGGCGCCAAGGTGCTCGATGAAGTAGCCGCGGCGGCAGCGGCCGGCTTCCTCCAGCCGCGCCAGCACCTTGTACATCAGGCCAAAGCCGCCCAGGATCTGCTCCGCCATGACCGAGCCCCTGGTCACCACCCCGTACCGGTCCAGCAGGAGCTCCGCCGTGGCACGGGCATGGATGGTGGGATCAAGTTCCGGCTCGGGGAGGGCGGACCAGCGACCTGCCGCGGTGGGTGGCGTGGCGGCCCCGCCCGTGCCGTAACGCCCGCCGGAGAGGCCGGGGGAACCCATCAGTCCGGTGCCGTGTGAGCGGCCCAACCTGCTCATTCGAGGTGCCCGGGCACGCGGTGCCCGCGCTACCTGGCGGTGGGCAGTGTGGCCCCCGGCGATCAGTGCCCGGACCGGGGCGAAGGTGTCCCCGGTAATCCTGCCCGCCCAGGCGAGGTCCCACAGCGCAGTGACCACCTCCTGGTCGCTGAGGACGGCGTCCATGCCGCCCGCCACCTCGGTGAGCTGCCGGAAGAAGTAGCCGCCGCCGTTGGTGCGCAGGTGCTCCAGGAGGCGCCGGCCGGCGTCGCCGGGTTCGAAGTCTGGTGCGGGGTTGAGGGTCAGTTCCACGGAGTCGGCAAGGTGCAGGCTGATCCAGCCGTCGTTTCCCGGGAGTGCTCCGGCGCCGGACCAAAGGACTTCGCCGGCAGCCATCAGTTCGTCCAGCATGGCGGGCTGGTAGTTGGACACCCTGCTGGCCAGGACCAGCGGCTCCCAGGCCGAAGCGGGAACCGGGACGCCGGAGAGCTGGTCGACGGCGGTGATGATCCCGTCAAGGCCGCGCAGCGAGGGCTGGCCGCGGCCGCCGCCGGGCGTCCTGACGTGCTGCCACGCCGGGAGGAAGCGACCATAGGCGGCGGCGTCCACTGGCTCCACTTCGGCGCGAAGGGCGGCCAGGGAACGGCGCCTGAGCTTGCGGAGGACCTCGGCGTCGCACCATTCGTTTTGGATGGCATGCGGAACGTCGGGGGCGCTTTCCGGCACAGCGGCTTCCTGCACAGCGCTTTCCGACACGCCGGCTTCCAGGACGCTGGCAGGATCGTTGGCGTCGTCCTTCGGAGCGCTTTCAGCAGGTACGATCGCCGACGTACCCGCTCCCGACGGAGCCAGGTGGGGCCGGAATTCACCCTCCACCACGCGGCCATCCGCCGCGAGCCGTTTCAACGCCGAGCCTACTACGGCGATGCCAAGACCCAGCCGGGCGGCTGCTTCCGCGGCCGTAAAAGGTCCGTGGGTCCGGGCGTAGCGGGACACGAGGTCGCCCAGGGGATCTGCCACCGGCTCGATGAAGGCCAGCGGAACGCCCATGGGCAACGGCACCCCAATGGCATCGCGGAGGCGAGCCGCGTCCTCCACGGCCGCGAAGCGTTCCACGCCGCCGATGTTGACCCTGATCGCACGGTTGGCGCGCTGCAGTGCGGCCAGGTGGGCTGCTGCCTCCGGGATAGTGGCGGTGCTGGCCGCGGCATCGGGGGCGGTTTCCGGCCCGCCTGCCCCGGCCGCGGCCGTCCCTTCCAGCCGGGCCGCTGCTTCCTCCGGCGTGAGCGGACCCAGCAGCCGCAGGAGATCGGCCGCACCTTCCATGCCCCGGGCCCGCCGGTCAGGTGCCAGGCGCTGCAGCTCACGCTCGGTTGCCTCAATGACCTTGGCGTCAAGAAGTTCCCGCAGCTCCACCCGCCCCAGCAGTTCGTTGAGGAGGGTGGAATCCAGCGCCAGGGCGGCCGCGCGGCGCTCCGCCAGCGGGGAGTCGCCTTCATAGAGGAACTGGGCGACGTAGCCGAACAGCAGGGACTTGGCGAACGGCGAAGGCTGCTGGGTGGTGGTCTGCACGATCCGCAGCTCCCGGCGCTCAACGGACGCGGCGATATCCTTCAGCGCCGGGAGGTCGTAGACGTCCTGCAGGCATTCGCGGACGGTCTCCAGGACGATGGGAAACGTGGGGTACTTGCGGGCGACGTCCAGTAGCTGCGCCGACCGTTGGCGTTGCTGCCACAGCGGCTGCCGTTTGCCTGGCGTCTGCCGGGGCAGCAGGAGGGCACGGGCTGCGCACTCCCGGAACCGCGAGGCGAAAAGGGCACTGCCGCCCACCTCCGCGGTGACGATCTGCTCGAGCTCTTCCGGATCGAAGAGGAACAGCTCAGCGCCGGGTGGTTCGTCCTCCATCATCGGCACCCGCAGCACGATGCCGTCGTCGGCCGCCATGGCCGAACCGTCCAGCCCGTACCGCTGGTGGAGCCGCTGGCCCACCGCCAAAGCCCAGGGCGCGTGCACCGGCATCCCGAAGGGGCTGTGCAGGATGACGCGCCAGTCACCGAGTTCGTCGTGAAACCGTTCCACCACCAGGGTGGTATCGCTGGGGACCACCTCGGTGGCCTGCTTCTGCTCATTCAGATACTGGATGAGGTTGTTGGCAGCGAAAGCGTCCAAGCCGCTGGCCTTGCACCGCTCGGCGGCGGGGCCGGCGTCGGAGGCCGACAGCTCGCGGACGAACGCCCCCAACGCCCTGCCCAGATCCACTGGCCGGCCCAGGGAATCGCCCTTCCAGAACGGCAGCTTCCCCGGCTGGCCAAACGCGGGGGACACCAGCACCCGGTCGTGGGTAATGTCCTCGATCTTCCAGCTGGTGGCACCCAAGGCAAAGACGTCACCCACCCGGGACTCGTAAACCATCTCTTCATCGAGTTCGCCGACGCGCCGGCCGCCGCGGGGCGCACGTGCCGGCTTGCCGTCCTCGGAGGGGGAGGCCGCGGCCTCGGCCTCCGTGCCGATGATGTAGACGCCGAACAGTCCGCGGTCCGGGATGGTGCCGCCGGACGTGACGGCCAGGCGCTGGGCCCCGGGCCGGCCCTCGATGGTTCCGGCGTTGCGGTCCCACACAATGCGGGGACGGAGCTCGGCGAATTCGTCGGACGGGTAGCGTCCAGCCAGCAGGTCAAGGGTGGCCTCGAAAGCGGAGCGGGGGAGCGAGGCGAACGGGGCGGAGCGCCGCACCGTGCTGAACCATTCCTCCACGTCGATGCTGCCCAGCGCGGTTGCCGCCACGGTCTGCTGGGCCAGGATGTCCAGCGGATTGGCCGGGATGCTGAGGCGCTCGATCTTGCCGTCCAGCATCCGCTCCACCGTGATGGCCGTGTGGACCAGGTCCGCGCGGTGCTTCGGGAAAAGGACGCCCCGGGAGACCTCGCCCACCTGGTGCCCGGCGCGGCCCACCCGCTGCAGCCCGCTGGCCACCGACGGCGGCGACTCCACCTGCACCACCAGGTCCACCGCGCCCATGTCGATGCCGAGCTCCAGGGATGACGTGGCCACGACGCACCGCAGCCGTCCAGATTTCAGGTCGTCCTCGATCAGGGCACGCTGGTCCTTGGACACCGAGCCGTGGTGCGCGCGCGCCAGCACGGGGTCCGCCCCGGACGTGCTGCCCGCCTGCGCCATCATGTGGGCGGGCGTGGCGGTGGAGGCAGGAACGCCCGGGCCGCCCGCAGCGGCAAGCCCTTCCGGTTCCGGGTCATCCCAGCCGCCGCCCACCGCGATCAGCTGGCGCTCGGCGTAGATTTCGTTGAGCCGGGCCGTTAGCCGCTCCGCCAGGCGCCGGGAGTTGGCGAAGACGATGGTGGACTGGTTGGCCAGCACCAGGTCCACGATCTTCTCTTCGACGTGCGGCCAGATGGAGGCCTGCGGCTGCAGTCCGGACGCCGGACCGGAATCGAAAGCGCCGGCGGCCCCCTGCAGGTCCGACATGTCCTCCACCGGCACGGACACGGTCAGGTCCCAGTTCTTCCGGGCCGCCGGGGCCACGATCTCCACTGGAGCGGAGCCTGCCAGGAACTGGGCCACCAGTTCCCGGGGTTCAACCGTGGCGGAGAGCCCGATCCGCTGCGCAGGTTTGGGCAGCAGCGCGTCCAGCCGCTCCAGCGAGACGGCGAGGTGGGCGCCGCGTTTGGTCCCCGCCACGGCGTGGACCTCGTCGATGATGATCGTGTCCACCTCGGTGAGGGTTTCGCGGGCCCTCGACGTGAGCATCAGGAACAAAGATTCGGGGGTGGTGATCAGGATGTCCGGCGGGTTGCTCAGCAGCGCCCGGCGGTCCGCGGCGGGCGTATCGCCGGAGCGGACCCCCACCGTGATCAGCGGCGCCGGAAGTCCCAACCGCTTGGCAGTCTGCGTAATGCCGATTAGCGGGGACCGGAGGTTGCGTTCCACGTCCACGCCCAGGGCCTTCAAGGGCGAGATGTACAGGACCCGGGTTTTGCGCTTGGGCGCGCGCACCCGTTTTCCCTTCGCAGGCGTTTCCGGAGCGGCATCGGCAGCCGCCGACTGTGCCGCGGCGAGGAGCCGGTCCAGGGCCCAGAGGAACGCTGCGAGGGTCTTACCGGAACCGGTGGGTGCCACCACGAGTGCATGCGATCCAGAGGAAATGGCGTTCCACGCACCGGCCTGAGCCGGCGTGGGCTCGGAGAAAGCGCCGAGGAACCATTCACGGGTGGGCCTGCTGAACTGCCTCATTGGGGCAGCGGCGACGGGTCCCTTCCCGCCCGGCCCTACGCCGCCGGTGGGCGCGTGGTCCTGGTTCATGCCTCCATCATGCCCCACGGCACTGACAGGGATGCCCGGGATGCCCTAACCCAGCCCGGCACCCTGCCAAGCGGCCCGCTCAAGCGGTGCCCGCCGTCGGCAGGTCCTTGGTGGCAGGGCCTTCCAGAAGCTTGCCCTCGTTGGTGAAACGGGAGCCGTGCAGGGGGCAGTCCCAGGTCTTTTCGTTGTCGTTCCAATGCACGATGCCGCCGAGGTGGGTGCAGACTGCCGAGAGCCGACAGGTGGTGCCGTCCACGGTGGAGGCAGCCACCGGCCGGTTGCCTTCCCGGTAGACCTTGCCCTGGCCCTCGGCCGGGATTGCCGGACCGGTTTCCGCGGGCGCAGGGACGGGTTGACCCGCCCGTCCCTTGGCCGGATCGAACCTGCGGCCTTCCGCAGTCACCTTTCCCCAGTCGGTTGCCAGCCTGGCTGCCACCCCGGCGTTCAAGGCGACGGCGGAGAATGCACCGGCCGGTGATGTGACCCGGTGGTGGATGGTGTCCGCCCACGGCACCTGGCCGCCCAGGATGTCCGCTGAGATGTCCAGTGCGGCGGCCACGGCGTTCGTCATTCCCCACTTGTTGTAGCCGGTGCCGAAATAGATGTGGCCCCTGCCGCGGGGCAGCTTGCCGAAGAACGGCATGAGGTTGGTGGGCATGTAGTCCTGCGCCGACCAGGTGTGGGTTGCCGTGGCGCCGGGATAATGCTCTCCGGCCCAGGCGAGAAGGCCGGCGAGGTGCGCCTTTTCGGACGCCGTCCTGCCGACATGGTGCCCGTGGCCGCCTACCAGCAGCAGCCTTTTGCCGTCCACCTCGTAGTCACGGAGGGAATGGGTGGGCTGCTCGACCGAGATGTACATGCCCGGCGGAGGCGCCTGGCCTTCCGGCAGGTCCAGCGCTGCGGCGTAGGATCTGCTGGGCGTCAGCTTCGCGAAATACAGGCCGCGGTCCAGGACGGGGATGCCGGTGGCCAGCACCACCCGGTCCGCCCGGACGCTGCCGCGGTTGGTCCGTACGGCGGCGGGCGAATCGCCGGTCACGTCCTGCAGGCGCACTCCGCTGACGATGTGTCCGCCGCGGCTGCGGATATCGGCGATGAGCGCGTCCAGGACCTCGAGCGGGTTGATTTGGGCCTGGTCCCGCATCAGGACGGCGCCGTGCACCGGGAACGGCAGGCCGGTGTCGCGCACATAGTCCACGTCCAGCCCTGCAGTGGTGGCCGCGCTGACCTCTTCCCGCAGTTTCTCGGTGCCCTGGGCGGAGGCGGCGTAGGTGTAGGCATCCCGCCGCTGGTAGGGAACCCCTTGTTCGTCCAGGTAGCGCAGAAGCCAGGCTTGCCCTTCCCGGTTGCCGTCCACGTAGGCCTG
>JABFWC010000268.1 GCA_013362385.1 Pseudarthrobacter sp. | reverse complement strand
CCGCGCGGCGGATATGAGGAGATCGGACCGGGCGGGGCGGTCCGCCTCAACCCCGGCCGGACCCTCGTCTACTTCGGGCCGAACGGTGAGATCCAGGTCGGCGTCGTGATCAGGCCGGAAACCGAACGCGAAGAGGACAGCGAAACCCAGTCGGGGACGATGACCTACCGCGGGCCCGAACCCACCCCCCAGGTGGAGCGGATGCTCGTCCAGCAGTCGTACAGAACCGTGCTGGTCGCCGTCCTGGCCCCTTGGCTGTCCGGGGACCCCGCCCTGCAGGACATGAAGGACCGCGCGGTTGCCGCGCAGTGCGCCGGCTACAGCGTGGGGTACGTCGACAAGGTACTCAAGGAGGTCAGGGCCGGGCTGTGGCCGGACACCGCCGCCCGTCCCAGCCGTGCCGAACTCGCCGACTACTTCCTGACCCGCGGGTTGCTCGGCGCCGCCGACATGCTGATCCTCCGCCATGTCAACTGTGGTCACCACCGCTCGCCCTGATGGCCAGTGGCGGCGGCACGGCACGCTCCGGCGCCAGCGGCGCCTACAGGGCCGGGCGTGGACGGATTCTTCCTCCATTTCGCGAAGCGCAGCTTGTTCAGCCGACTTGTCCTTCGTCGATGCGTACGACTCTGTGGCGGCCGGGGCAGGGCGGCCGGACGGCGCGGCCCCGGAGGGCTGCCGCGGCGCCCTCCGGGGGCGTGGCCGTCACGTAGG
This sequence comes from Pseudarthrobacter sp., assembly GCA_013362385.1. Lineage (GTDB taxonomy): Bacteria > Actinomycetota > Actinomycetes > Actinomycetales > Micrococcaceae > Arthrobacter. Next base: position 2,745 of record JABFWC010000268.1, on the reverse strand, counting down.
CGGCCCGAACACGGGGCACTGACGGAAGCCGCCGGTAGGACAGGGAGCGGCCAGGTGTACTGCCCTGTGAGGTTGGGGACGCGGCTGGCGGGCTTTTGCCCGCATGCTCGGCTCAACGTGGCTGCTTCCTGAGCCTCCGGCCGCGATGAACGCTCCGCGGTCGTGCCCACGAGCAGAAGCTGGCGGAATCGCTGGACCGGCTGGCAACGGACGGCTTTGGGGACGCCTCATGGCCTCCGGATGACTCCGAGGACACGTCTTGGCCTCAGTCCTTGCTCTAGTGGCATCGCACTGCTTGAGTGCATGACTGACTTCGGCGTTTCGGGGGTCTGATCTGTGTCGGGACCGGTGACCCGGTCCGCCCGGGCTGGTACTCCGGAGGCATGCGGTACCCGGACGGGCGGAGACACCGCTCCGCAGGCCGCTCAAGGCGCTGCCATACCGGCACAGCGTCCTCGGCGGCTTCCTCACCCAGACCGGCCTCACCCCCGACGGACCTGACTGACCCCGAAACACCTCCAGAAATGAAGGTGCACGGGACACGTTGGGCAGGATGTACTGCAGCCCATGGCGGAATACCTTCAACGGCACAGTGATGACTGGCTGGCGTACTTTGCCGCGCGGGGCCACCGCGACCCGCAACCGCTGGCCGCAGGTGTCGAAGGCGCGGTCTACCGACTCGGCGAGGGCTTGGTCGCCAAGGTGTGGAGCGGGCGGCCGCCGGCCGGTTTCGGCCTGATCCGTGAGGTTTACGAGGACATCGCCGCGCACCCGCTGTCCTTTGCCACTCCGCAAGTCCTCGCCACCGAGGAGCGTGACGGCGTGCTTGTCACCTACGAGCGCGAGCTGCCCGGGGCGCCGCTGCGCCGCGGGGCGGGGAACGCGCCCCCGGCCCGGGACCTGCCCGCGCACGAGACCGACGCCCTGCTCACTGTGCTGCGCGGCCTGGCGTCCGTCCCCGGATCGCCCGCGATGCGGCGGCTGACCGTACAGGGCGACGACCGCCCGCTGTGGGACGGTCACACCCGCTTCTCCGACGGGCTCGCCGCTCTGGTCGAGCGTGCCGCCCGCCGGCACGGGGACGTGCTCGCCGCGGCGGTGCCCGCGTGGGCCGTGGCGGTCGAGCGGGTCACCGAGTCGTTGCGGGCCCTGCCGGACGCGCCCGTCGCCGCCGTCCACGGCGATCTGGTCCCGCCCAATGTCCACGTCGACGACGCCGCGGTCCCAGTGGCGGTGCTGGACTTCGGATTCTTCACCACGGCCGGCGACCCGGCGTTCGAGGCGGCGGTGACGGCGGCGATCTGGGACATGTACGGACCCGACGCGGAGCACCACACAGCGGAGCTGACCACCTTGTTCGCGGCGGCACTTGGGTACGACGCAAAGGTGCTGGCGCTGTACCAGGCGGCCTATGCCCTGACCACCTACGACCTGTTCAGCCCGGACGGCAGCGACGGCCACTTCCACTGGTGCGCTGCACTGCTGAACCGCCACACGGTTACTGACTGGACCGCCTGACCGATCGATCACGACGGGATCCGCACCTCAAGAGACCGGACTGACCGCTGCGGCTGGGTGGGCACCACCTGCTGGATTCGACCGTCGATCGCCTCGCACGACGCTCTGTCCCGCATCGGAACTCCCCGGCCGTGCGGCCGGTGCCGCGCAGGGCGACGGGCCGAACGACTCCCGATCCCTGCCCGAAAAACCTCGCGGTCCGGAGCAACCTTTCCGGGGGCGGTGGCAACTGCGTAGCGTCCGGACAGGGGGTCTGGTCAGCGGCAACACCCGAAAGAGAGCACCAACATGTTCCCTCACTCATCCTCGTCGCCGGAGGAATCGCCCGGCGGCCGCGTCCGCCGCCGTCGTGCGTCCTTCCGCTCGGCTGTTCTGGGGCGGCGGCACACGCACCGTGGCCGTCGGCTGTACCAGCGCCGGAGTTTCTGGGCGGCCCTCAGCCTGGCGGTCGTGGGCGGCTCCGTGGTCGTGGTCAACACGGCCTCAGCGCAGACCGTGGACACGAACACCTGGTACACCCTGGTCAACCGCAACACCGGCAAGGCACTGGAAGACCTCGGCTACGCCACGAGCGACGGTGCTCCGGTGGTGCAGTGGAGCCGTACCGGCGGCGCCAACCAGCAGTGGAAGTTCATCGACTCGGGTGACGGGAACTACCGGCTGCAGAACCGGGCCTCCGGCAAGGTGCTGGACGACTACGGGTGGTCGAAGACCGAAGGCTCCGAGCTGGTGCAGTGGAGCGACCGCAACGGCGCCAACCAGCAGTTCCACATGGAGGACTCGGCGGACGGCTACGTGCGTCTGATCAACCGCTTCAGCGGCATGGCCGCCGAGGTCCCGCTCAGCTCCAAGGGTGACGGGGGCCACATCGCCCAGTACCACGACTGGAACGGCGCCAACCAGCAGTGGCAGCTCGTCCCGGCCGACAGCGCCGGCGGCACCGGGAACGCGGGGAGCTCCGGCAGCAGCACCACGTCCACCACGCTCGGCAGCAACTCGACGAACGGTTTCATGGGCAGTGACAGGGTGCTCGTCGGCGGCTCGATGTCCGACGCCTCGGCGGGCGCCGCGCCGTTCGACGTGCGCTACGCCTATGTGCACAGCCGGCCCGCGCCCTCGTCGGACTACTACTCGGCAGCACGCTGCCAGGACGGGTGGTCGAGCTGGTGGGGCTGCTGGAACGGCAGCACCACGGCGCCCGGCACTTACGTGACCTGGCGGGACTCC
>JABFWC010000137.1 GCA_013362385.1 Pseudarthrobacter sp. | reverse complement strand
CCGGCCAGTCGGGCAGGTCAGCCCTGGGGACCGCGCCGTCCGAAGACCGGCAGGGCCCGCAGCCAGCGGGAGAGCCCGCCGTTGCGCCGCTCGTGCTCGGCGGGGATGTAGAAGTCCGGGTCGGTTGCTCCGAAAGGCAGGTACAGCTCCTGCCCCGGTGCCGGGAATTCCGTGACCTTGTTCTGCTCCTGGGGGTTCATCTGCTCCTCCTGTCCTCGAATAGCTTTTCCGTATTTCGGAAACTCTTTATTGCTATATGAAAAGTGTAAAGAGCATAAGGAGTGGCGTCAATGGTTCCGGCGACGCGGCGCGGGAACCGCGCAGTCACAAAAAGAATTTTCATCCTGTGATGTACACCACCGCCTCGCAGGGGTACGCTGTTAGGCAACTCGTGGCGCAGGTCACGTAACCTGGGAGCAGCAGGCAGGGTCGTAATGAGCTGGCATCAATGGATGCCGGCTCTTTTTTGTTGGGTCGGCTCCACCGGAAACGCGCTCGAAATGCGCGCTTAATTTCAGTGATGGAACCTTGGTTCCACTTACCGGAGATTGGGAAATGACCATGAGCAGCAAGATCATCCTCGGCGAAAACCAGTACGGCAAGGCCGAAGTCCGCGTCGTCAAGATCACCAGGGACACGAACCGCCACGAGATCGAAGACCTGAACGTCACCTCACAGCTGCGGGGCGACTTCGCCGCGGCCCACTTGGAGGGCGACAACGCCCACGTGGTTGCCACGGACACCCAGAAGAACACCATCTACGCCTTCGCCCGTGACGGCATCGGCTCCCCCGAAGCCTTCCTGCTGCGCCTCGGCGAGCACTTCACCTCCAGCTTCGACTGGGTCACCGGCGGCCGCTGGGAGGCGGAGTCCTACGCGTGGAACCGCATCCAGGCACACGGCAGCGAACACGACCACTCGTTCGTCCGCAACGGCCAGGAAGTCCGCACCGCCGTCCTGGTCCGCGACGGCGCCACCACGCACCTGGTCTCCGGACTGAAGGACCTCACCGTCCTGAAGTCCACCCAGTCCGGCTTCGTGGGCTACCCCCGCGACCGCTACACCACGCTGCCTGAAACCACGGACCGGATCCTGGCCACCGACGTTTCAGCCCGCTGGCGCTTCAAGACCGGAACCGACTTCAGCACCCTGGACTTCAACAAGAGCTACGACGACGTCAAGGCGCTCCTGCTCGAAGGCTTCACCGAGAAGTACTCCCACGCCCTGCAGCAGACCCTGTTCGACATGGGCGCCAAGGTCCTTGAGGCGCACAGCGAGATCGACGAAATCAAGTTCTCGATGCCCAACAAGCACCACTTCCTGGTGGACCTCACCCCCTTCGGCCTGGACAACCCCAACGAGGTCTTCTACGCCGCGGACCGCCCGTACGGCCTGATCGAGGCCACGGTCCAGCGCGACGACGCCACCGCGGCGCCCGCAGCCTGGTCCGGTATCGCCGGCTTCTGCTAGAGCCACCCAACGCAGGCGGGCTCAACCACCCGGTCGGGCCCGCCTCAACCAACCCACCATCTTTAGCTTCACCTGTTAGCCAGACAACGTTAGCCAGACGATGACGTCTGCCATGAACCAAGAAAGTCTGCCATGAACACCAAGAAGAAACCGGCCCCCGCAGCCGCCGGAAAAGGCGCACGGCCAGCCCGTCCCGAGGACCAGCGGCTCCCTATTGGCAGCATGTTCGCCTACGGCTTCCAGCACGTCCTCACCATGTACGGCGGCATCATCGCCCCGCCGCTGATCATCGGCGCCGCCGCGGGAATGAACTCCCAGGACATCGGCCTGCTCATCGCCGCCTGCCTCTTCGTCGGCGGCCTCGCCACCATCCTGCAGACCGTCGGCGTCCCGTTCTTCGGTTCGCAGCTGCCGCTGGTCCAGGGTGTTTCCTTCGCCGGCGTTTCCACGATGGTCGCCATTGTCCACGGCGGCGGCGGGATCCAGGCCGTCTTCGGCTCGGTCATCGCGGCATCCCTGATCGGCCTGCTGATCACGCCCCTGTTCTCGAAGATCATCAGGTTCTTCCCGCCGGTCGTCACCGGCACCGTGATCACCACCATCGGCCTGACACTGATGCCGGTGGCCGCCAACTGGGCCATGGGCGGCAACAGCAAGGCCCCCAACTACGGCAGCGTGGCCAACATCGGCCTGGCCGCCGCCACCATGGGCATCGTCCTGCTGCTGAGCAAAGTGGGCAGCGCCGCCATCTCCCGGCTGTCCATCCTGCTCGCCATGGTCCTGGGCACCCTGATCGCCCTGGTTTTCGGCATGGCAGACTTTTCCAAGGTGGGCCAGGGTGAAATCGTCGCCTTCCCCACCCCGTTCGCCTTCGGCCCGCCCACCTTTGAGGTCGCGGCCATCATCTCCATGCTGATCGTCATCCTGGTCACGCTGACCGAGACGTCGGCGGACATCATCGCCGTGGGCGAGATCGTGGGCACCAAGGTCGACTCGAAGCGGATCGGCAACGGCCTGCGCGCGGACATGCTCTCCAGCGCCGTCTCCCCGCTGTTCAACTCCTTCACCCAGAGCGCCTTCGCCCAGAACGTCGGGCTAGTGGCCATCACCGGCGTCAAGAGCCGGTTCGTGGTCAGCGCCGGCGGCGTGATCCTGGTGGTCCTGGGCCTGTTGCCCGTGCTGGGCCGCGTAGTCGCAGCGGTGCCGACGCCCGTCCTGGGCGGTGCCGGCGTCGTACTCTTCGGCACTGTCGCCGCCAGCGGCATCCGGACGCTGTCGAAGGTGGATTACAAGAACAACATGAACCTGATCGTGGTGGCCGCCTCCATCGGCTTCGGGATGATCCCCATCGCCGCCCCGGCGTTCTACGACCAGTTCCCCGCCTGGTTCGGCACCATCTTCCACTCCGGCATCAGTTCCGCAGCCGTCATGGCCATCCTGCTGAACCTGCTGTTCAACCACCTGCGTGCCGGCAATTCGGACAACCAGTCGGTGTTCGTCGCCGGCACCGAGCGGCTGGTCCGAGCGGAGGACCTCCGGTGCCTGGCCGAGGGCGATCGCTTCGAAAACGGCAAGCTCATCGACTGCGACGGCAAGGAAGTACCCGTCCAGTCAGCCGAGAAGGCCCCAGAGCACTAAAGCAGCAACGCGAGATGGCAGTTCACGGCAGTGTTCCACAGGAACATTGCTGCGAACTGCCATCTCGCGGATTAAGGACGACGGCGGGACGCCGCGTCAGTACCTTAGGTGCGGTTGAGCTCGCGGGAGATGGCCTCGGCGGCCTCGCGCAGGATCGGAATCGCTTTGTCGGCGAAGTCTTCGTCCACGCGCGACACCGGTCCGGACACGGAGATCGCAGTCGGCGTCGGGGCGTTGGGCACCGCCATGGCGAAGCAGCGCACGCCCAGCTCCTGCTCCTCCTCGTCTATGGAGTAGCCCCGTTCCCGGATGAGCTTGAGGTCCGCCAGGAGCTCTTCGACGTCGCCGATGCTCTTGGG
>JABFWC010000139.1 GCA_013362385.1 Pseudarthrobacter sp. | reverse complement strand
CATTCGCCCGGCCTCCGTGACCGCCTCTGGTACGGGGCCGGCAGCAGGAAGTCCGCAGAATGGGCCGGGGCCAACGGCTTCAACCTGCTCTCCAGCAGCGTGATCTTCCCCGATAAAGATGAGGCACCCGACTTCGCCGCCATCCAGCAGTCCCAGATCCGCGCCTTCCGCGAGGCGGCGGCAGCGTCCGGACATGAGCGGGCCCGCGTGTCGCAGGGCCTGGTGGTGATCCCCACTGACTCCGCGTCCAAAAGCCAACGCGAGAAGTACCAGCGCTACGTCGACGAGCGCACCCCGCGGACCAGGACGCCCCAGGGTCCCAGGGGCATGCTGTTCGCCCCGGACATCATCGGCACCAGCGATGAGATCGCCGAGCAGCTGTACGGCCACGCGGGATTCCGGGAGGTGGACGAGGTGGCCTTCGCCCTGCCCTTCAGCTTCGAGCACGGGGACTACGTGCAGATCCTCACCGACATGGCCGGAAAGCTGGGCCCCGCCCTGGGGTGGACGCCCGCCTCAGACGGGCACGAAGGCAACCGCCCGGCGTCGTAATGGGACGAAACGTAGCACACGGACATACGAAGCAATGTTTCCGGGCCCCGCCCGTAACCTGTTTAAATGCCTCGTTTTGCACTGGACATTGAGTCCGTCCCCCGCCCGGCCCGTTCCCAGGAGCTCCTGAACGCAGTAAACCACCGGGTGGTCATTGCCGACGGCGCGATGGGCACCATGCTGCAGGGCCGGGAACTCTCGCTCGAGGCCGACTTCCAGAACCTGGAAGGCTGCAACGAGATCCTCAACGACACCCGCCCGGACGTCATCGCCGACATCCACGACGCCTACTTCGCCACCGGCATCGACGCCGTGGAAACCAACACCTTCGGCGCCAACTGGTCCAACCTCTCCGACTACGGCATCGACGACCGCATCGCCGAGCTCGCCCTCAAGGGCGCAAAGATTGCCCGTGAACGGGCCGAAGCGGCGGGGGAAACCGACGGCCGTATGCGCTGGGTCCTCGGTTCCATGGGCCCCGGCACCAAGCTGCCCAGCCTCGGCCACACCAGCTACGACTACCTCAAGCAGACCTTCGCGCTGCAGGCCGAGGGCCTCATCGACGGCGGCGCGGACGCCTTCCTCATCGAAACCAGCCAGGACCTCCTGCAGACCAAGGCCGCCGTCAACGGCTGCAAGCAGGCCATCGTCTCCCGCGGCATCCGCCTTCCGATCTTCGTAGAGGTCACGGTCGAGACCACCGGAACCATGCTGATGGGCTCTGAGATCGGCGCCGCGCTCACCGCCCTGGAACCGCTCGGCGTCGACGCGATCGGCCTGAACTGCGCCACCGGACCGGACGAGATGAGCGAGCACCTGCGCCACCTGTCCAAGCAGTCCACCGTGGCCATCGCCTGCATGCCCAACGCCGGCCTTCCCGTCCTGGGCGCCAACGGCGCGCACTACCCGCTCTCGCCCGCCGAGCTCGCCACCGCCCACGAGCAGTTCGTCCGCGAATTCGGCCTGGGCCTGGTGGGTGGCTGCTGCGGTACGACGCCGGAACACATGGCCGCCGTCGTCGAACGCCTTGCGCCCTTCCGCAACGGCGCCGCGGGAACCATGGATGCGAACGGCGCCGCGCGCGTCCCCACGGAGCACGACCCGGGCATCGCGTCCCTCTACCAGCACGTGTCCTTCGACCAGGACGCCTCCTACCTGGCCATTGGTGAGCGCACCAACGCCAACGGTTCCAAGGCCTTCCGCCAGGCCATGCTCGAAGAGCGCTGGGACGACTGCGTGGACATCGCCCGCGAGCAGATCCGCGTCGGGGCGCACCTGCTCGACGTCTGCATCGACTACGTGGGCCGTGACGGCGTCGCCGACATCAAGGAGGTCGTCTCCCGCTTCGCGTCCGCGTCCACGCTCCCGCTCGTCATCGACTCCACCGAACCGCCCGTCCTCCAAGCCGGCCTCGAACTCATCGGCGGCCGCCCTGTGATCAACTCCGTCAACTACGAGGACGGCGAGGGCCCGGGCAGCCGCTTCGCGCGCATCATGCCGCTGGTGAAGGAACACGGTACCGCCGTCATCGCCCTCACCATCGACGAGCAGGGCCAGGCCCGCACCACCGAAGGCAAGGTGGCCATTGCCTCCCGCCTCGTGGACGCCCTCGTGGGGGAATGGGGCATGAAGGTCGAAGACATCATCGTCGACTGCCTGACCTTCCCCATCGCCACCGGCCAGGAGGAAACCCGCCGGGACGGCATCGAAACCATCGAGGCCATCCGCCAGATCACCACCAAGTACCCCGGCATCAACACCACGCTCGGCGTCTCCAACGTCTCCTTTGGCCTGAACCCGGCTGCGCGCATCGTCCTGAACTCCGTGTTCCTGCACGAGGCCGTCCAAGCCGGCCTGACCAGCGGCATCATCGACGCCGCCAAGATCGTCCCGCTGGCCTCCCTTCCGGAGGAGCAGCGCAAGGTGGCCCTGGACCTGGTCTGGGACCGCCGCGAGTACGACGCCGACGGCAACGTCACGTACGACCCCCTGGCCAGCATGCTGGACATGTTCGCCGGCGTCGACACCGCTGCCCTGCGCGACCAGCGCGCCGCGGAACTTGCGGCACTGCCCACCGGCGAGCGGCTGCAGCGGCGCATCATCGACGGCGAGGGCAAGGGCCTGGAGGAGGACCTCGACCTGGCCCGCAGCGAGGGCATGACCCCACTGGGCATCATCAACGACCACCTGCTCGAGGGCATGAAGGTGGTGGGTGAACGCTTCGGCGCCGGCGAAATGCAGCTGCCGTTCGTGCTGCAGTCCGCGGAGGTCATGAAGAACGCCGTGGCCCAGCTGGAACCGCACATGGAGAAGTCGGACTCCTCCGGCAAGGGCACCATGGTGATCGCCACCGTCCGCGGCGACGTGCACGACATCGGCAAGAACCTGGTGGACATCATCCTCACCAACAACGGCTACAAGGTGATCAACCTCGGTATCAAGCAGCCCATCGCCGACATCATCGCCGCGGCCGAGGAGCATGACGCCGACGTGATCGGCATGTCCGGCCTGCTGGTGAAGTCCACCGTGGTGATGAAGGAGAACCTCGAGGAGCTCCAGTCCCGCGGCCTGGCCAAGAAGTGGCCCGTGATCCTCGGCGGAGCGGCACTGACCCGCGCCTACGTGGAGCAGGACCTGGCCGAACTGTTCGACGGCGAGGTGCGCTACGCGAAGGACGCCTTCGAGGGCCTGGCCCTCATGGAGCCGCTGGTCAAGGTGGCCCGCGGCGAGGACCCCGCAGAAGTGGGACTGCCGCCACTGAAGAAGCGGATCCACCGCGCGGGCGGTGCCAAGCTGACGCTCACCGAGCCCGAGGCGATGCCCGGCCGGTCCGACGTCGCGATGGACAACCCCGTGCCCGCACCGCCGTTCTGGGGCACCCGGATCGTGCGCGGCGTCGCCCTCCACGACTTCGCCGCCTTCCTCGACGAGCGCGCCACGTTCATGGGCCAGTGGGGCCTCAAGCCCGGCCGCGGCGAGGACGGCGCAAGCTACGAGGAACTCGTGGAACGCGAGGGCCGGCCGCGCCTGCGGTACTGGCTGGACCGCATCCTCGCCGAGAAGATGCTTGATCCGTCCATCGCCTACGGCTATTTCCCTGTGGTTTCCGAAGGGGAACAGGTGGTGGTGCTGCACCACGGCGAAGACCACGACGGAGTCCTCGGCACGGCAGGCCTGCTCGCCCCGGATGGCGGTTCCGGTGGTCCGATCGGCACCGAGCGGCTGCGCTTCGACTTCCCGCGGCAGCGCCGCGACCGGCACCTGTGCCTCGCCGACTTCGTGCGCTCGCGCGAATCGGGCCGGATTGACGTGCTCCCGGTCCAGCTGGTGACGGCTGGCTCGAAGATCGACGAGGTCACGGCGGAGCTGTTCAAGGGCAACCACTACCGCGACTACTACGAGCTCAACGGCCTGGTCATGCAGCTCACGGAAGCGCTCGCCGAGTTCTGGCACGCCCGCATCCGCTCGGAGCTGGGCTTCGCCGCCGAGGAGCCCAAGGACAAGGCCGGCCTGTTCAAGCTCGACTACCGCGGTGCCCGCTTCTCGCTGGGCTACCCGGCCTGCCCGGACATGGAGGACCGCCGCAAGGTCATGGAACTCCTCAAGCCCGAACGCATGGGCGTAATCCTCAGCGACGAGCTGATGCTGCACCCGGAGCAGTCCACCGACGCGTTCGTGTTCCACCACCCGGAGGCGAAGTACTTCAAGGTGTGAGCTGGTGCCGGTCCCCGGCGTGCCTGGCCTCCGCGGCCTGGCCGGTAGTGGAGACCGGCTTCACCCGCCGCAGGGCCGCGAGGATGGCCCGCCCCACCAGGCTGATCCCGATGACCGTGGTGACGGCGCGCAGGGTGTCCCAGCCCGCCGTCGACGTTAACAGCGAGTAGAGCAGGAAGCTGCCGAGGTTGGCGGCCAGCGGCGCGCCCGGCACGTAGGAGATCCCGGTGCCGGCGCCCACCGCGAAGGGCCAGAACCACAGATTCAGCAGCAGGCCGAACGCATAGGACGCCAAGGCGCCGTAAACGCAGAGCATCCACAGTTCGGCCGTGCCCCGCACGCGCCGTGGGAGCAGGCCCGCGCCCGCGCCCACCCAGGCGCAGGCGAAGATCTGGAACGGAGTCCAGGGCCCGATGCCGCCCCAGAGTGCGCTGGAGTCGGCGATGGTGGCGGCGCCGAGGAGCAGTCCGAAGCGGGCACCAAAGGCGCGGCCGGCCAGGATCAACAGGATGAAGACCGCCTCCACGCCCCCGACGCCGGTGCTCGCCACCCGCACAGCCGAACCGATCGCGGCGAGCACGCCGAGCAACGCCACCGTGTGTGCCGAGCGCACGGAGCCGTCCAGGGAGAGCACGACGGCGACCGCGGCCAGGGGTGCGATGGCCAGGGCGGCGTAGGGGGTGGCGGCGGCAGCGTCCTGGGGGAGTGCCGCGGCCAGCAGCGGCCAGCAGAACGCTGCCAGGGCCAGCAGGTTCGCGGCGGCGAGGACTGCCAGCTCCGCGGCCCGGGGCATGCGGATGCGATGGGCTTTCCCCGCTGGTGCTTTCAGCCGTGGGCGGGTGTGTCCGCGTGCCGGGAAGGGCCGCGCTGCAGCCGCGGGTGCTGCAGCCGGCGTGGCTTCCGCTCCGGACGCGGGCGCGACGCCGTCCCGCATGGGGAGGATCCGGGCACCTAGGCCGCGGGCAAAGTCGAGGTCGTGCGTGGCGATCATGACCGCCGCCCCGGACTCAGCAGCGGTCCGAAGCGCCGCCGCGACTGCCGTGCGCGCCGCCGGATCGAGTCCGCGGGTGGGTTCGTCGATCAGAAGCACGTCCGGCTCATCCATGGTCTGCAGCGCGATGGCCAGGATCCTGCGCTCGCCCGCGGAAAGGTCCCGCGGGTGCTCGTGCCCGATAGGGATCCGGACGTTCCCCCGCAGGTGTTCGAGCCGGGAGACGGCACCGTCCCGTGCATCCTGCCCGTTCCGTTGGCGCAGCGCACGCCGCTCGGCCGCCCGGAGCTCCGCCGCGACGGTGTCCCGGGTGAAAAGGTCGTCGGAAGCATCCGGCACCAGGGCAACCCGGCCGCCGTCGACCGTTCCTTCATCACGTACGCCCTCACCCAGGGCGAGCGCGATGAGGAGGGATGACTTCCCCGCGCCGTTCGGCCCCACCAGCGCAACCACCTCGCCGCGGTGCAGGGCCAGGGACGCGCTACTCACCAGCGGCTTGCCGTTGCAGTGCACGGAAAGCTTCGTCGCAGTCAGCACCGGCGCATGCTCCGGATGAGGAACGGGAGTCGGAAGGGCAGCGGCAGGGTGCGAAGCAGCGGACGGCACACTGCCGGGCACCAGGGCATCTCCGTCCATGGCCCACCACGAGTCGGCAATGGGAACCAGTGCTTCCGCCCGGTGCTCGGCCACGATGACGCAGGTGCCGGCCCCGTGCGCGAGGGAGTGGAGGACGGCGATCACGCGGCCCCGCGCGTCAGCGTCCAGGTCGGCCAGGGGCTCATCGACCAGGAGCAGCGCCGGCTGGTCCACGACGGCGGCCGCGATCGCCACGAGGGTTGCTTCACCAGCCGAGAGGGTGCTGATATCCCGGTCCAGCAGGGCCGACACCCCGATGCCCTCCGCCACTTCCCGAACACGGGCCTTGGAGTCGGCGGATGGCACACCACGGAGGTCAAGGGCCAGCCCGATCTCGTCCCGGACCCGGGTGGTGGCGAAGGCGGCGCGCGGATTCTGCAGGACGACGCCGGCGACGCCGGCCGTTTCGCGCGGGGGCACAGCGGTACGGTCCATGCCGTCCACGCACAGGGTGCCCGTGATTTCGCCGCCGTCCACATGGGAGAGCAGTCCCGCGATGCCCCGCAGGATAGTGGACTTGCCGGAGCCGGTGGGGCCGGTGATGACCGAGACCGCCCCGGGCGGCGGCTCGAAGGAATCTACGCGCAGCCTGGCGTCCCCGATCCGGAACGTCGCGTCGCGGACCAGGAGCGGGGCGCTTCCGCCGGGGACGGCTGCACCCCGGCTTCCGAAGCCCCGCAGCTCCAGGGCGGCGGCAACGCGGCTGGCGTGTTCTAGCGTCCGTTCGAGCACGGGGACCAGGGCGCGGGCGCCGAAGCGCTCGCCCCGAAGCCGGAACGCCAGGCGGACGGACGTGACGGCATCGGACAGCGCCGGGAGGGCGGCCCACGCCACCACCAGCATCCGGGCGATGCCCTGCAGCGGGCCGCGGCGGGCCAAGCGGGTGAAACCGCGGGCCACGTCAACCCAGGCGTTGAGCACGCCGAAGGCGAGGATGGTGGCGGCAATCGGCAGGGCGGACAGGACGGCCGCCCACAGGCCGGGCGCGGTGACCGGACCGAGGACGACCACATGGGCGTAAGGGGCCGGCAGGCGGAACGGCGGCAGGTTGAGCAGGACCGGGGAGCCGGTGGCTGCCCCGTTGAAGAGGACGCGGTAGATGACCCGCGCCGCGATGAACACAACGGCGAGGACCGCCGCTGCGCGTAACGGCGCGGGCCGGAAGGTCATGCCGCGGGGGCTGCCGGTTCGTTGTCCACGGTGTAGAGCAGTTCAAGGCTCTCGCCGGGGCTGAGCTTGAGGCTGTCCAGGCCTTCCTGCGCGTAGGCCCACGTGCCGGCGGCGGGCTTCACCCAGAGGGCCCAATAGGAGACCGTGTTTTTGTCATCGCACGCTTCGCGGGTAGTGCCGCCCTTGTGCTTGATGTCGAAGTCCGCAGCGGGCACGCCGTTGACGCGGCACGCGAAGCTCGTGGGGTACTTGGCGGTGCCCTCGATCTTCACGTGGGCTTTGCCCAGCACGTCCGATGCCAGAGTGGGTCCGTCCGCGGGCACGCAGGTGGAGGTGTCGGCGGCGGACTGCTTCAGCGAGCCCGAATCGACGATGACCTTCACGCCGGCACAAGGGCCGGAGGAGGTACTGGCCGCGGTGGCGCTGGCGGAAGCGGCGGCCGTGGAGGCGGCGGCAGAGGGAGTGGTCTGGGTGGCGGCCGGCGTGGAGCAGGCGGCGAGGGTCAGCAGGAGACCTGCGGCGGCGAGGGAGCTCGCGGCGGCGGTCCGGATCTTAGTCAGTGTCACGTGTCAAGGGTAGGGCGTTGCCCCTCCTGATCAGGACGCCGCAGCCTTGTGTGACGCAAGGGAAGGGCCGGCGACGGCGTGGCTGCCGTCGTCGACCCTTCCTTTGAGATGAGCTGCTGCAGCGGACCCTGCTGCAGCAGCAGCCCTATGGCACCGTCACCTCCACCCCGTGTTGCTCCACCGGAGCGTCAGCTTCAGCCGGAACCTGACGCTGGGCGGAAGCCGACGACGGGTGGGCGGCGACGGCCGCGGCGTGCTCGGCCAGCACTCCCGTCTGGTGCCGGATCTTCAGCCGGTAGATCAGGGCGCCGCCGATGACCACGGCTCCCACGAAGATCACACCGCCCCACTGCAGGTACCACTCGAAGGGCGGGACCGAGTTGTAGATTTCCGGGCGGGGCCAGACCAGGTTGATGGTCATGGCGGCTCCCCACAGGACGGCGAGGATGTTCACGGGAAGCCCCCACTTGCCCATGCAGAATCCTGCCTCGGAGCCGTCCCCGATGAGGGGCCACTTCCGCTGGAGCCGCTTGCGCAGCAGCGGAACCGTGACCAGCAGGTAGGACAGGTAGATCAGGACGATGCTGATGCTGGACAGGATGGTGAAGATGGCCGGCTGCATGACGTTGACCAGCAGCGGGATGACGGCCATGACGCCGATGACGATCGCGGCGACGGTGGGGGTCCTGCGGACCGGGTCCACCTTGCTGAGCTGGCGGCTGAAGGGCAGGTTGTTGTCGCGGGCCATTGCGAACATCATCCGGATGGCGGCGGCATGGACGGCCAGGGTGCAGACCACCACGGCCACCACGATGCAGGCCAGGAAGGCCTTGCCGAAGGGACCGCCCAGGACGGAGAGCACGATGTGCTGCAGGCCGCCGTCGGCAGCGCCCACGGCCGGGTCGGTCAGGTCGGGTGCGGCCAGGATGCCGAAGAGCAGGATCAGGCCGCCGAGGATGAACGAGGCCGTGACGGCGCGCAGGATGGCCTTGGGCGCGGTGCGCTTGGGGTCCTTGGTTTCCTCGCCGAGGGAGCTGGCGGTGTCGAAGCCGTACATGACGTAGCCGGAGGCCATGGCGCCGATCAGGAAGACGCCGAAGAAGCCGAGGTCGTTGCCCTCGCCGAAGCCGGCGGTGTCGAAGAAGACCTCAGGCCCGCGGACCACGTGCCAGCCCAGGGCGAGGATCAGCAGCACGGCCGCAATCAGTTCCACGAAGACGCCGATGCTGTTGATCCGGGTCATCAGTTTCACTCCGAACGCATTGATGAGCGTGGAGATGGTGATCATGATGGTGGCCAGCACCACGCCGTTCATGGCGAAGTCGTAGGGGCCGGTGCCGTCGCCGATGAACTGGAAGCCGGACCAGAGCTGCGGCAGCGTGATCTGCAGGGCGAGCGCCACGGAGCCCAGCGCCATGATCGAGGAGAGCAGCAGCAGCCAGCCGGCCAACCAGGCCGAAGTGCCCGATGCGAGCCGCTTGGCCCAGTTGTAGACGGAGCCAGCGACCGGGTAGCGGCCGGCGAGCTCGGCGAAGCACAGGGCCACCATCAGCTGGCCGACGAACACGATCGGCCAGGACCAGGCGTACGCCGGGCCGGCCATGGAAAAACCAAAGTAGAACAGTTGGAAAACACCGGTGAGGATGGAGATGTAGCTGACGCCTGCGGCAAAGCTGGCAAATTTGCCGATGCTCCGGTCGAGGGTCTGGGTGTAGCCAAATTCGTCCATGCCGCTTGAATCAATACTCTTGCTGGGTTCCAATACGGACTCCTAAGTCAGAAAAGCACGATGGGACCGGCCGCCCTGGGGTGCGGAAAGGTCAAAAGGGGGTGCCCCGGCGTTGCCTGGTGCATGCCCGGCCGTCTTGCCGGGGGATGTTGCCTGTGCCCGTTGCCTAGGCGGGGGCTGCGCTGAGCTCGAGTTCCGACGCCGTGGTTTGTCCTGCCCTGCCGGCGCGGATCAGGTCGGCGCAGCGCTCGCCGATCATCATGACGGTGATGTTGGGGTTGACGGTGACATGTTCGGGCATGACGGATGCATCGGCGACGCGGAGCCCGGTGACTCCCTTGACCCGCAGCTCCGGGTCCAGCGGCGACATGTCGTCGTCGTACGCACCCATCCGGACGGTGCCCACCGGGTGGTAGACGGTGTTGTGGGTCTTGCGGATGTAGTCCTGCAGTTCCTCGTCGGTCTGCGCCTCGATGCCGGGGGAGAGTTCGCGGCCGGTCCACTCAGCCATGGCAGGCTGGGCGGCGATCTCGCGGGCCTTGCGGATGCCGGCCACCATGACACGCATGTCATGGCCCTCGGGGTCCGTGAAGTAGCGCGGGTCCACCATGGGCTTGTCGCGGAAGTCGCGGCTGCGCAGCCGGACGGTGCCGCGGGACCGGGCGTGCGTGACGTTCGGAGTGAGGCTGAAGCCGTTCTCCGTGGTGGGGTAGCCGTGACGCAGCGTGTTCATGTCGAACGGGACCGAGCCGTAGTGCATCATCAGGTCCGGGCGATCCAGGCCATCCTCGGTGGGGGTGAAGATGCCGATTTCCCACCACTGCGTGGATGTCTGCACCATCTGCTGTTTGGCCTCGAACTGCACCACGCCCTCGGGGTGGTCCTGCAGGTTCTCGCCCACGCCGGGGGAGTCCGCCACGACTTTGATGCCGTGCGCGGCGAGGTGTTCGGCCGGGCCGACTCCGGAGAGCATGAGCAGCTTGGGGGTGTCGATGGCCCCGGTCGAGACGATGACTTCCTGGTACGCGGTGAGCCGGTGGGTGCGGCCGAACGCTCCGTCCACCACGTCCACGCCGGTGCAGCGCTTGTCCGCGTCAAACACCAGCTGGCGGGCGCGCAGGCCGGTGAGGAGGGTGAAGTTGGGGCGGTCGATGATGGGGTGGATATAGGAGACCGAGCTGGAGGCGCGGGTGCCGTCCGCCTGCCGATTGATCTGGAAGAAGTTGGCGCCGTTGATGACGGTGGTGCCGGAGTTGAACTTCGCCCGGGGGATGCCGGACTGTTCGCAGGCGTCCAGGAGCGCGACGCCGGCAGGATCGGCCGGGGGCACGTTCATCAGGTGCACGGGGCCGGAGTCGCCGTGGTGCGGTGCGTCCGGGCCGGCGTCCTGGTTGCTTTCCAGCCGTTTGTAGAGCGGCCAGGCGGCGTTGGCGTTCCAGCCGGTGGCGCCGTATTTGGACTCCCACTCGTCCAGGTCTTCCCGCGGGGCCCAGAACGCGATGCAGGAGTTGTGGCTCGAGCAGCCGCCCATGACCTTGGCGCGGGCGTGCCGCATGAAGGAGTTGCCGTTCTCCTGCGGTTCCACCGGGTAGTCCCAGTCGTAGCCGGATTCGAGCAGCTCCATCCAGCGGTCCAGCTGCAGGATTTCGGGCAGGTTCCGGTCGTCCGGGCCCGCCTCGACGAGGGCCACGGTCACCTCCGGGTCCTCGCTCAGCCGTGCTGCCACGGCGGCGCCAGCGGACCCGCCGCCGATGACGACGTAGTCGAACCCGCGTTCTGCCACGTCCTCAATGTTGTCGTAGTGCATCTAGTTCTCCTTGCCGTGGTCAGTGAACCAGCCGGTTACCTGCGGGCTGGTGTTCTGGTAGATGTGCTTGGCTTCCTGGTACTCGGCCAGGCCCGTGGGGCCGAGCTCGCGGCCGACGCCGGACTGGCCGAAGCCGCCCCACTCGGCCTGGGGAAGGTAGGGGTGGTAGTCGTTGATCCAGACCGTGCCGTGCCGCAGCCGGTTGGCCACCCGCTGTGCTTTGCCGGCATCCTGGGTCCAGACGGCGCCGGCCAGCCCGTAGACGGTGTCGTTCGCGGTGGCCACGGCCTCGTCCTCGGTGCGGAATGTCTCCACGGTGACCACTGGGCCGAATGCTTCGTCGGTGACCACGGACATTCCCCGCGTGACGCGGTCCAGGATGGTCGGCTGGTAGTAGAAGCCGGCGTCGTACTTTCCTCCCTGCGGTGCCGCGCCGCCGGTCCGCAGCCGCGCGCCCTCCTGGAGGCCGCGCTGGACGTAGGCGTGGACCTTGTCGCGGTGCGCGGCGGAGATCAGGGGGCCGGTTTCGGCCGCGTCGTCGAAGGGGCCGCCGAGGCGGATGCCCTCGGCGCGGCGGACCAGTTCGTCTACGAAGCGTTCGGCGATGGATTCCTCCACCACCAGCCGCGCCCCGGCGGAGCAGACCTGGCCGGAGTGGACGAACGCACCGTTGAGGGCATTGTCGACGGCGGCATCGAAGTCCGCGTCCGCGAACACCACGTTGGGGTTCTTGCCGCCGAGCTCCAGCGCCACCTTCTTGACGGTGCCGGCAGCCGCGGCGGCGATGCGCTTGCCGGTTTCCAGGCCGCCGGTGAAGGAGACGAGGTCGACGTCGGGGTGTTCCGAAAGCGGTGCGCCTGCCTGGGCGCCGGGTCCGGTGACGAGGTTGGCGACGCCGTCCGGCAGGCCCAGGTCCTTGAGCAGCTGCATGGCCAGGATGCTCGTCGAGGGTGTGAGTTCGGAGGGCTTGAGCACGAAGGTGCAGCCGGCGGCCAAAGCCGGGGCAATCTTCCATGCTGCCTGGAGGAGGGGGTAGTTCCATGGCGTGATGAGGCCGCAGACGCCTACCGGCTCGTAAACGATCTTGCTGACCACATCGGCGTTCCCGGCGTCGACGATCCGGCCGGCCTGCTGCCCGGCGAGCCTGCCGAAGTACTCGAAGCAGGCGGCGATGTCGTCGATATCGATGCGGCTTTCGACCATCCGCTTGCCGGTGTCCAGCGATTCTGCGCGGGCGAACTTCTCGCGATGTTCCCGCAGGCCGGCGGCGACCTTCAGGAGGAACGTGCCGCGTTCCGGTGCCGGAACACTGGACCAGGCTCCGGAATCGAAGGCTGCCCGGGCTGCGGCGATTGCGCGTTCCGCATCCTCCCGGCCGGCTTCGGAGACTGTGGCGACCAGTTCGCCGTCGGCAGGGTTTCGGATTTCGCGGACAGCGCCGGAGGCGGCAGGTTCCCATGAACCGTTGATGAACAGGGTGGATGCTGCTTTGGTTTCAGCGCCTTCGGTGACGTCCTGTGCTGGTGTGGCG
>JABFWC010000310.1 GCA_013362385.1 Pseudarthrobacter sp. | reverse complement strand
GACCAGGACCGCTCCCTGGTGACCCACGGCCACTCCGCGCCCGTGACCAGCTCCGAACTGATCGGTAACCCGCCGCGGGCGCTCGCGGGCATCGCCGAGGTGGGCCTGGAAGTGGAACCCTGGGCACGTTCCGCCCAGGCCGCCGGGGTGAAGCTGTTCGGGGATGTGGGCTGGGACCCCAGCGGCGAGTGGGCACCGGTGCGGCTCGAGAACCTGCAGTATTTCTACGCCTTCCTCCCGAACCAGCGCGAGGCCATGGCCTTGACCGGCAAGGACAACCCGTGGAGCGCGCTCTACGCCCTGGCGGACCGGGTCCCGGTGGCCGTGGTGACGCTCGGCGCGCAGGGCGCCATGGCCGTGGACTCGCAAACGGGGGAGGAGGAATGGGTTCCGTCGCTGCCGGTCAAGGCCCACGATCCCACCGGGGCCGGCGATTGCTTCGATGCCGCCTTCATCGTTGGGACGCTGGCCGGCTGGCCGCTGGGGAACCGGCTGCGGTTCGCCAACCTGTGCGCCTCCCTGGCCGTACAGGAGGTTGGCGGATCATTGGCCGCACCGGGATGGGGCGACATCGCGGACTGGTGGAAGCGCGCCAACGCCCGCCCCGAGCGGCAAATGAGCCAGTGGCTGCGGCGCTTCGCGTTCCTGGCGGAGATCCTGCAGGACGTTCCGCTCGCGGCGCAGCGCCGGGCCGCCGCCACCATCGCGCACCTTTCGGACGCCTGACCGCCCCCGCCGGCCGCGATTATTCGGCGGGAAGCGCCCGCACTAGAATCAGTTAGGTGACTTACCCCGCAACAACCGGTGAATTCAGCGCTGCCCAGGGGCCCGACCCCCGCCACGAACGGTCCGCCGTGATCGACCTGGACGCCATCCGCCATAACGTCCGCCGGCTTGCCGCCGCCGCGTCCCCGGCGAAAGTCATGGCCGTCGTCAAGGCCGACGCCTACGGCCACGGCGCCGTCCCCGTGGCGCGCGCAGCCCTGCAGGCAGGAGCCTCCTGGCTGGGCGTCGCGCACATCTCCGAGGCGCTCGCGCTGCGTGCCGCCGGCATCGACGCTCCCTTACTTGCCTGGCTGCACACCACCGACAGCAACTTCGGCGCTGCCGTGGCCGCCGGCGTCGACATCGGCTGCTCCGGGTGGGAACTGGAACGGATTGTCGCTGCGGCCCGCGAACAGGAACGTCCTGCGCGGGTGCACCTGAAGATTGACACCGGCCTGGGACGCAACGGGTGCACGCCCGAGGACTGGGACCGCCTGGTGGGCGAAGCCGTCGAATACCAGGACCAGGGCCTGCTGCGCGTGGTGGGCATCTTCTCCCACCTGGCCGTGGCGGACGAACCGGAGCGGCCCGAAACGGACCAGCAGGTGGCTGCTTTCCGCGAAGCGGTGGCCATCGCCGAGGACGCCGGCGTGGACCCCGAAGTGCGGCACCTGGCCAACACGCCGGCCACGCTTTCCCGGCCCGACACGCACTTCGACCTGGTGCGCGCGGGCCTGGGCATTTACGGGCTCTCGCCCTTCGACGGGCAGACGTCCGCCGAGCTGGGCCTGCGCCCGGCCATGACGCTGCGCACGCTGGTGTCGCAGTGCAAGGAAGTGCCGGAGGGGCAGGGCGTGTCCTATGGCCTGCGGTACCACACGAGCGGCCGGACCACCCTTGCCCTGATTCCGCTGGGCTACGCCGACGGCGTTCCCCGGGTCGCCACCGGCGGTCCCGTGCGGGTGGCGGGAAAGACGTACCCGGTAGTGGGCCGGATCGCCATGGACCAGATGGTGATCGACCTCGGGGCAGAGCACGCCGGCGAGGGCCTGCCGGGGGCCGAGGCAGTGCTGTTCGGAGACGGCGCCGACGCCGGCCCCACCGCCGACGACTGGGCCCGCGCGGCCGGAACCATCAACTACGAAATCGTGACCCGGATCAGTCCGCGGGTGCCGCGGCGCTTCATCAACGAGGACGATACAGCCGGGGCGGGAGCAGGACTTGCCGCGGTCCACGGCGGGGCGGGTGCCGCATGAGCGGGGCAGGAAAACCGTCTTCGCAGCCGGCGCAGGCCAACTGGGAGGAGACCTTTTCGGCGACCACGGCGGAACAGACCCATGCCCTCGGCAAACGCCTGGCGGGGGTGCTTGGGGCCGGCGACCTGCTGGTGCTTTCCGGCGAGCTGGGTGCCGGGAAAACCACGTTCACCCAGGGCCTGGGGGAGGGCCTTGGCGTCCGCGACGGCATCATCTCACCCACCTTCGTCCTGGTCCGGATCCATCCCAACCTCCCGGACGGTCCCCGTCCCGGCGGCCCGGACCTGGTGCACGTGGATGCGTACCGGCTGGGCTCTGCTGCGGAGATTGACGACATCGACCTCGAAAACACCCTGGACTCGTCCGTCACCGTGGTCGAATGGGGCCACGAGCGCGTGGAGCACCTGAGCGAGAGCAGGCTGGAAATTGACTTCCACCGGGCCATCGGCCTGGGTGCTTTCAGTGCCACCGCGCAGTCCGGCAGCCTGGACTTCGACGCCGAGGACACCGACGAGCCACGGACCATCGTGATGCGCGGGTACGGCCCTCGCTGGGCAGCCGCTCCCGGTCCGGCCACCCGTGAAGGAACCGCGCCATGCTGATTCTTGCCATCGATACGTCGGCGGTGGCCAGCGCGGCGCTGGTGTCCGATGACGCCCCGGAAACCGTCGTCGCAAGTTTCTCCACCGAGGACACCCGCAGCCACGCCGAGGTCCTGGCTCCCGGGATCCACGACATGCTCGCGTCGGCGGGGGTCACCGGCCAGGACATCGATGCTCTGGTGGTGGGCGTAGGTCCGGGGCCCTTCACCGGCCTGCGCTCGGGCATCGCCACCGCGCGGACCCTGGCCTTCGTCTGGGGGAAACCGCTGCACGGCGTCATGAGCCTGGACGCGGTGGCTTTGGAGGTCGCTGAATCCACCGCCGCTGTTCCCGGGTTCCTCGTGGTGACCGATGCCCGCCGCAAGGAGGTCTACTGGGCCCGCTACAGCCTCAGCGACGGCCAGCTGCCGCTGCTGGAGGACGGCCCGCACGTCGGTTTCGCCGCGGACCTGCCGGACCTGCCGGCATTCGGCGCCGGTGCCGGACTGTACGCGGATGCACTCACGGCCGATCCGGACTTTGCGCAGGAGCAGCCCGATGCCCTCTATCTTGGCCAGTTTGCCCTGGCCAGGCTCGCTTCCGGGGCCGCCCTCCTGGACTCCACGCCCCTGTACCTGCGCGAATCCGACGCGCAGGTGCCCGGGCCGCGGAAGCGGGCGCTGTGAGCGCGGCACCGGAATCCCATCGGGCGGAAGTCACCGTCCGGGACATGACGCTGGACGATGTGCCCGCCGTCGAAGCCCTTGAACGCCAGCTTTTTCCCATCGACGCCTGGCCGCTGCAGATGTTCCTGGACGAACTCTCCCAGCCGGAAACCCGCCGCTACCTCGTGGCCGAAGCCGGCGGCGGCATCGTGGGCTACGCCGGCCTCAGGTGCATCGAGCCGATCGCCGACGTCCAGACCATCGCCGTCGTGCCTGACTTCGAGGGCCGTGGCATCGGCAGTACCCTGCTGACCGAGCTGATCGGGGAGGCCCGGCGCCGGTGGGCATCGGAGGTCCTCCTCGAGGTCCGCGCAGACAATCCACGCGCGCAAAAGCTGTACGTCCGGTTCGGATTCGAACAGATCCACGTCCGCCGCCGCTATTACCGGGACGGGGTGGACGCCCTGATCATGCGGCTCCAACTCGCGGACACCCCTGGAACCGGCAGCGGGGAAACTACGGAAGCAGGCAATCAATGAACCGCACGCAGCCCCTGGTGCTCGGCATCGAATCATCCTGCGACGAGACGGGCGTGGGCATCGTCCGCGGCACCACCCTCCTGACCAACACCGTCTCCTCCTCGATGGACGAGCACGTCCGCTTCGGCGGGGTCATCCCCGAGATCGCCTCCCGGGCGCACCTGGACGCGTTCGTCCCCACGCTGGACCAGGCGCTCGCCGAAGCGGGCGTGGAACTTGCGGACGTGGACGCCATCGCCGTCACGTCCGGCCCCGGCCTGGCCGGCGCGCTCATGGTGGGCGTGTGTGCGGCGAAGGCCCTGGCCGTGGCCACGGGAAAGCCGCTCTACGCCATCAACCACCTGGTGGCCCATGTCGGCGTCGGGCTCCTGGATGGCCGGGAGGACGGCAAGAAGCAGGAACTGCCGGAGAACCTTGGCGCCCTGCTGGTCTCGGGCGGCCACACGGAGATCCTGCAGATCAACAGCATCACCAGCGACGTGGTCCTCCTGGGCTCCACCATCGACGACGCCGCGGGCGAAGCCTACGACAAGGTGGCGCGCATCCTGGGGCTCGGCTATCCCGGCGGCCCCGCGATCGACAGGATGGCCCGCAGCGGCAACCCGAAGGCCATCCGCTTCCCGCGGGGCCTGACCCAGCCCAAATACATGGGAACCGCGGAAGAACCGGGCCCGCACCGGTATGACTGGTCCTTCAGTGGGCTCAAGACGGCGGTGGCCCGGTGCGTGGAGCAGTTCGAGGCCCGCGGGGAGGAGATCCCGGTGGCGGACATTGCCGCCGCATTCCAGGAAGCCGTGGTGGACGTGATCTCGTCCAAGGCGGTCCTGGCCTGCCGGGAGCGCGGCATCAAGGACGTCCTGCTCGGCGGCGGGGTCGCGGCCAACTCACGCCTGCGCGAACTGACCCGGCAGCGCTGCGCATCCGCCGGGATCCGGCTGCACGTTCCGCCGTTGGACCTGTGCACCGACAACGGCGCCATGGTGGCGGCCCTCGGTGCCCAGTTGGTGATGGCCGGCGTGGAACCCAGCGGCATCGGCTTCGCCCCGGACTCGTCGATGCCGGTGACGTCAGTGTCGCTGCCGGCCTGAACCGGCCTGCCGTCCCGGGGCACTTTGGGGGCCCCGGCGTCGTAAATCACGACGGCGGCCGGCCTGTCCGTGTCGAAGTGCCCCGTTTCGGGGGAGCAGGTCAGGCTCGGGGGGCAGGTCAGGCCGTGGGGCCGTTGCGCATCTGCCTGACCAGGTCCAGGACCACGGCCTGCAGGTTCCCGCCGTTCTCCTCCGCCACCCGGCGCTGCCGCTGGTACCCGGCGCCGCGGCGGATGATCTTCTCGACGTCGGCGAGCTCGTCGGAGCAGCGCAGCCTGGCCGCCACGGGCTCCAGCCGGTTGAGGGTCTCCAGCAGGTGGTCGGTGACCAGCTGCTCCTTGCCCGCAGCGTCCAGGATGATGATCGCGTCCATGCCGTACCGGGCGGCGCGCCACTTATTCTCCTGGACGTGCCAGGGCGGCATGGTGGGAATGCTGCCGCCGTCGTCCAGGATGCTGGAAAACTCGTCCACCAGGCACTGGGTGAGGGCCGCGATGGCGCCCACTTCCTCCAGGGTGGCCAGGCCGTCGCAGATGCGCATCTCGATGGTGCCCAGGGCCGGAACCGGCCGGATGTCCCAGCGGATTTCGGAGATGGTGTCGATCACGCCCGTGGTGAACATGTCCTGGACGTAGTGCTCGTATTCTTCCCAGGACGTGAACTGGAACGGCAGTCCCGCGGTGGGGAGCTGCTGGAACATCAGGGCCCGCTGGGACGCGTAGCCGGTGTCCTCGCCGCCCCAGAACGGGCTGGACGCCGAAAGCGCCTGGAAGTGCGGGAAGTAGTTGACCAGGCCGTCCAGCACCGGGAGGGCCTTGTCCCGGCTGTCCAGGCCCACATGTACATGCACGCCGTAAATCACCATCTGCCGGCCCCACCACTGGGTCCGGTCGATGAGCTTGGCGTAGCGCGCCTTGTCCGTCACCGGCTGCAGCTGCGGCGGGCTGAACGGGTGGCTGCCGGCGCAGAACAGCTCCACGCCCATGGGGTCGGTGATCTCCCGGACGGCGGCCACGGACCGGCTCAGGTCCTCCTTGGCCTCGGCGGCGGTTTCGCAGATGCCGGTGACCAGTTCCACGGTGTTCAGCAGCAGTTCCTGCTTGATGTGCGGATGCTCGTCGTCCTCGTTGAGCTCGGGGTGGCGGGAGGCGACGCCGCGGAGCACCTGGTTGGCCACGGAAGCGAGCTCGCCCGTTTTTCCGTCCACCAGGGCCAGTTCCCACTCAACACCGAGGGTTGACTGCCTCGATGACGCGAAGTCGATCTTCACACGCTTCCTTACTGTCCGGTTTGCCGCTGGCTGATGCCGCTCACAGGCTGCGCCGGCTGGCGAACGGGTGGTCCAAGTCTAGTGCAGGGGTAGCATCGTATTGATGGCTCCGTTCCAGTACCTGCGTCACAGCCCGGCCTCATCCCTCCCCTTAATCCTGGCCTTGTCAGCCCTGGCGCTGGCCTCCTGCAGCGCCTCCCCGGGCCCGGCCGCGCCGTCGTCCACCGACGCGTCGCCCACCCCGTCAGCAAGTACGACGCCGGCACAGCCTTCCGCGTCCCCCTCGCCTGATCCGGGTTCCCGGCCCCTCGGCTGGGGACCCGAACAGCGCGACCAGGACGCCGCCGCGGCGGCCGTGGCGGCCATGACACTTGAGGAAAAGGCCGGGCAGGTCCTGCTCCCGTTCTTTAAGGGCAACCAGGTGGACGCCCAGGCGGCACTGATCCGGCGCCTGCACCTGGCCGGCTCCATCATCATGGGCGACAACGTGCCAAGGGACCCGCAGGGGAAGGTTGACGTGGCCGCCATGGGGGCCGTGAACCAGAAGCTGCAGCAGGCGGTTGCCGCCGACGGCCACCGCTGGCCCGGGCTGATCGCCGTGGACCAGGAAGGCGGCATGGTGTCACGCCTGGGCGCGCCGCTGACGGAGTGGCCCAGTCCGATGAGTTATGGCGCTGCCGGCAACGAAGCCCTGACCCGCGAAGCCGGCAAAGGCCTGGCGGGCGAGCTGGCGCCGCTTGGCTTCAACCTGGATTTCGCCCCGGATACCGATGTCACCGCCGGCCCCCAGGACCCGACGATCGGAGCCCGTTCCATGTCCGGCGACCCGGCTGCGGCGGCCGCCCAGGGGGTCGCGTTTTCGCAGGGCATGCTGGCCGCAGGAGTGCTGCCGACGGTCAAGCATTTTCCCGGCCACGGCTCCGTCACCGCGGACTCCCACCTGAGCCTGCCTGTCCAGCCCGCCGGCGTTGACGCACTCCAGGCACGGGACTGGAAGCCCTTCCAGGCGGCGGCCGCCGCCGGGCTGCCCATCGCCATGACCGGGCACATCGCCGTGCCCGCGCTGGAACCCGGTGTGCCGGCGTCGCTCTCCGGTGCGAACTACGCGGCGCTGCGCGGCCTGGGATTCAAGGGCGTGGCGGTGACCGACGCCCTGAACATGGGCGCGGTGGAGAAGCAGTACCCGGCGGGCGAGGCGGCGGTCAAGGCACTCTCGGCCGGCGCGGACCTGCTGCTGATGCCCGAGGATGTGGAACAGGCACACGCCGCCATCCTCCAGGCCGTGGCTTCCGGCAGGCTTCCCTCCCCGCGCCTGGACGAGGCTGCCCTGAGGGTGGCCACGCTGATGACCTGGCACGCCCGCACCACGCCCCCGGCAGGGACTGCGGGCGCAGGCGTTCCGGCCGGGAGCGGCGCCGCCCTGTCCGCCCGGGTCTCGGCGTCGGCCGTCACCGTCCTGGCGGGCCCCTGCAAGGGGGCACTGGTTCCCGGATCGGTGCGGGTCGACGGCGGGGGACCGGGGGACCGGGAACGCTTCGAAGCCGCGGCCGCGCGTGCCGGCCTGGCCGTCGGATCGGGGCCGCTCGTCAGCCTCATCGGGTACGGCGGAAAGCCGGCCGGGGGAGACATCGCCGTGGCCCTCGACGCGCCCTGGCCGCTGCAGGACTCCAGCGCGCCGGTGAAGCTGGCGCTGTACGGCCGCAGCGACACCGCCTTCGACGCGCTGGCCGCCGTCCTCGCCGGAAAGGCTCCGGCACCCGGGAAGCTGCCGGCCGCCGTCGGGCCCTATCCCGCGGGAACCGGCTGCCCCTGATGCGGCCCCGCAAGGGTTTAATGGTCAGGTGCCCATTCTGAACAAAGACATGACCCTCTGCATCTCGCTCTCCGCACGGCCCAGCAACAACGGGACCCGGTTCCACAACCACCTGTACGAACAGCTGGGCCTGAACTGGATCTACAAGGCGTTCGCCCCCACCAACCTGGAACAGGCCATCGCCGGTGTCCGGGGCCTGGGCATCCGCGGCTGCGCCATCTCCATGCCCTACAAAGAGGACGTCATCGCCCTGGTGGACGAGATGGACCCGTCAGCCAAAGCCATCGATTCCGTCAACACCATCGTCAACACGGACGGGCACCTCAAGGCGTACAACACCGACTACACGGCGATCGAGCAACTCCTGGCCGGCAACGCGGTCCCCACCGGGTACTCGGTGCTGGTGCAGGGCTCCGGCGGGATGGCCAAGGCAACCGTGGCGGCCCTGCGCGACAGCGGCTTCACCGACGTCACCGTCATCGCCCGGAACGAAGCAACCGGGCGGGCGCTCGCGGACCAGTACGGCTTCAAGTGGCGTCCAGCGCTCGACGGCGGCACGGCGGACCTGATCATCAACGTCACCCCTATCGGTATGGCAGGGGGTATGGCAGGAGGCGCCGAAGCGGGCGCCCTGTCCTTCCCGGCCGAGGCAATAGAGGCAGCAAAGGTGGTCTTCGACGTCGTGGCGCTGCCGGCCGAGACCCCGCTGGTCAAGGCCGCCCGCGCGGCCGGGAAGCCCGTGATCACGGGCGCGGAGGTTGCCACCATCCAGGCGCTGGAGCAGTTCGTGCTCTACACGGCGGTAACGCCCGCGCCGGAGCAGGTGCGCGCGGCCGAGGAGTTCATGCGCGCCCAGTAGGCAGCTAGACGGGCTCCACCACGATGGCCACCCGGTCCTCGCCGATGCGCGTCAGGACCAGGGTGGCCGTTTTCCCGCCCTTTTTGGCATTCTTCCCGCCGGGCAGCAGCTGTTTTCGCAGCTCCTCCGGCGTGACCGCGGTTCCCCGCTTCTTGATGTCCAGCACGGTGATGCCTTGCTGCTTCACCCAGGCCTTGAGCGCCTTGACGTTGTACGGCATCACGTCCACCACCTTGTAGGCGCGCGCGAACGGGGTGTCCCGTAGCTCCGGCGCGCAGATGTAGGCGATGTGCTCATCCACGAGGTGGCCGCCGAGCTCCAGCACGACGTCGGCCACCAGGCCTGCACGGATCACGGCGCCGTCCGGCTCGTACAGGTAGCCTTCCACAGGACCCACCGGAGCGGCCAGGCCGGCGCCGAATTCCGCCCCGCTGGTCAGCTCCGCCGGCCCTTCAGCGCCCAGGACCAGGGCGGCGCGCCGGATCCCGGGCCTGCGCACGGCGTTGAACCACAGGGTTACCTCCGTAACGTCGCCGGCCACGGAGACCCACTGTGCCTCGCAGCCCGCGGGGACGGATTCGTGCGGCATGCCCGGACCCATCTTGACCCCGACGGCCTTTCCGGACGCCGCCAACTGCTCCACGAAGGACAGTGGCGGGGAAAATGCCTCAGGGTCCCAGATCCGCTTGGTGCCGGACGTGGAGGTGACGCGCCGTGCGGGGTCCAGCCAGACGCCGTCGATACCGTCCAGCGGCACCGAAGCGGCGTCGGCGTGGACCACGGCGGCGTTGGGGAACGGGATGAGGTTGACCGTGGCGCACGCGGCCGTTGTTTCATCCATTTCGACGGCGGTGACGGCCACGTCCAGGGAGGCCAGCGCCATGGCGTCGGCGCCGAGGCCGCAGCCCAGGTCCGCCACGTGGCCGATTCCGGCCGCGGCGAAGCGCCGGGCGTGGTGCGCCGCCACGTTCAGGCGCGTGGCCTGCTCCAGGCCGGCCTGGGTGAAGAGCATCTGGCGGGCGAACTCGCCGAACTTGGCCTCCGCCTTGGTCCGCAGCCGCGACTGCGTCAGCACCGCGGAGACCAGGCCGGCGGGGTGCCCGGCCTTCCGCAGGGCGGCGTTGAGCGCATAGGAGTCGTCGTCCCGGTAGGGGCCCAGGGACGCCAGCAGGTCCCATCCTTCGGGGGTCAGCAGGGGTGCGATCTGGTCCTGTGGAATCTGGTCCTGGGGAGCGTGGGGCATGGCTTCCAGCCTAGTGGAGGAGCACGTGCCGGGATGCCGATAGTGTTGAGAGCATGGAAGAAAACGCAGCCTCCGGGCCGTCCGGCGAAGAGCAGCCCACGCGCCGGGGGCTTGCCAGGTACGCCCGCTCCGTGCTGATCGCGGCGTCCGTGGCGGCCGTGGTCTGCGTCGCGCTGCTGGTGATCATCTTCCTCCTTGACACGTTCAACGCCACCGTCTATTCGGTGGGCGGCAACGACATTTCGGACAACAGCCAGGAGTCACGCGACATCCGGGGGCTGTACGACGGCGCGCGGACGGGCAGCATCTTCTTCCTTGTCGCCGCAGTGCTCGCCGGAGCAGTGGCAGGCTGGGCATTGTTCCGTGGACGGAGGCAGGACGGCAACGGGGTCGACGGCGGCGAGGACGTGGACTTCGACGACCTCGGCCGGTAAGGGTGCGGGCTTCTGCCCGCCCCGCGCCCGCCGTCGTCCGCCCCAAATGGCGTACGCCCACGACGAAACGTTGGCACTCGCCTTGACCGAGTGCTAACCCTTACATAGAGTCTTCATTAGCACTCTCCCTAGGAGGGTGCTAACACATGAAGAGCTGCCAGCCAGGCTGCTGCCGGCACCGCGACGACGGTTTGCCAGCTACGGCGGAAAGCTTTCCAGTCCACGAATTTGCTGACGAAAAGGAGAGGTCCGAGTGTCGGTCTCTATTAAGCCTCTTGAGGATCGTATCGTTGTCCGCCCGCTCGAAGCCGAGCAGACCACGGCTTCCGGCCTGGTCATCCCGGACTCCGCACAGGAGAAGCCGCAGGAAGGCGAAGTTGTTGCTGTAGGCCCCGGCCGCTTCGAAGATGGCAACCGCGTCCCCGTTGACGTAGCCGTTGGCGACGTCGTCATCTACTCCAAGTACGGCGGAACCGAAGTCAAGACCGGCGGCACCGAGTACCTCGTGCTGTCCGCCCGCGACGTCCTGGCGATCGTCGTCAAGTAACTCTTTCGGATCCCCGTGCTGCCGGCCACGCCTTGCGCTGGCCGGCGGTGCGGGGTTTCTGTCTTTGAAAGGACAAAACCATGGCAAAGCAGCTTGCGTTTGACGACGCTGCCCGCCGGTCCCTCGAGGCCGGTATCGATAAGCTCGCCAACACCGTCAAGGTGACGCTCGGCCCGCGCGGCCGCAACGTCGTCCTGGACAAGAAGTGGGGCGCACCCACCATCACGAACGACGGCGTCACCATCGCCCGCGAAGTGG
Source organism: Pseudarthrobacter sp. (assembly GCA_013362385.1). Classification (GTDB taxonomy): domain Bacteria; phylum Actinomycetota; class Actinomycetes; order Actinomycetales; family Micrococcaceae; genus Arthrobacter. Next base: position 1,464 of record JABFWC010000310.1, on the reverse strand, counting down.
AACTGGACGACCCCTACGAGAACCTTGGCGCCCAGCTGGCCAAGGAAGTAGCCACCAAGACCAACGATGTTGCCGGTGACGGCACCACCACCGCTACGGTCCTGGCCCAGGCCCTGGTCAAGGAAGGCCTGCGCAACGTGGCAGCCGGCGCTGCCCCCGGCCAGATCAAGCGCGGCATCGAGGTTGCGGTTGAAGCCGTCGCCGCCCGCCTGCTGGAGAACGCCCGCCCCGTCGAGGGCACCCAGGTGGCCAGCGTTGCCTCCATCTCTGCACAGAGCGACGAGGTGGGCGAACTGCTCGCCGAGGCGTTCGGCAAGGTGGGCAAGGATGGTGTGATCACCATCGAAGAGTCCTCCACCACGCAGACCGAACTGGTCCTCACCGAGGGCATGCAGTTCGACAAGGGCTACCTGTCCCCGTACTTCGTCACCGACGCGGAGCGCCAGGAAGCGGTCCTCGAGGACGCCCTCATCCTGATCAACCAGGGCAAGATCTCCTCCATCCAGGAATTCCTGCCGCTGCTCGAAAAGGCACTGCAGGCTTCCAAGCCGCTGTTCATCATCGCCGAGGACGTCGAGGGCGAAGCCCTGTCCACGCTGATCGTCAACCGCATCCGCGGCACCCTGAACGTTGTTGCCGTCAAGGCTCCCGGCTTCGGCGACCGCCGCAAGGCCATGCTGCAGGACATCGCCACGCTCACCGGTGCGCAGGTTGTCTCCCCGGAACTGGGCCTGAGCCTGGACACCGTTGGCCTGGAGGTGCTGGGTACCGCCCGCCGCATCACCGTCACCAAGGACAACACCACCATCGTGGACGGCGCCGGTTCGGCCGAGGACGTGTCCGCACGCGTGGCCCAGCTGCGCGCCGAGCTGACCCGCACCGACTCCGACTGGGACCGTGAAAAGCTCCAGGAGCGCCTGGCCAAGCTCGCCGGCGGCATCGGCGTCATCAAGGTCGGCGCCGCCACCGAAGTTGAGCTGAAGGAAAAGAAGCACCGCATCGAGGACGCCGTGTCCTCCACCCGCGCTGCCCTCGAAGAAGGCATCGTTGCCGGCGGCGGTTCCGCCCTCATCCACGCCCTCAAGGCACTGGACGAGGACGCTGCCGTCAACGCGCTGGAAGGCGACGCCGCGGCTGCCGTCGGCATCGTCCGCCGCGCCCTTGTGCAGCCGCTGCGCTGGATCGCCCAGAACGCCGGCTTCGACGGCTACGTGGTCACCTCCAAGGTGGCGGACCTCGAAACCAACAACGGCTTCAACGCCAAGTCCGGTGAGTACGAGGACCTGATCGGAGCGGGCGTCATCGACCCCGTCAAGGTCACCCGTGCAGCCCTGCGCAACGCGGCCTCCATCGCCGCCCTGGTTCTCACCACCGAGACCCTGGTCGTGGAGAAGCCCGCCGAAGAGGACGAGCACGCAGGCCACAGCCACTGATCCCCACCCACCGACTCCCTAACCTCGCTTC
>JABFWC010000041.1 GCA_013362385.1 Pseudarthrobacter sp. | reverse complement strand
TGATTCCAGAACACCTCACGCTCGAGTGGCTGTGCGAAGATGTCGCGGACCTCCTAGTGCACCGCAGCCACCCGCTGGCTCAGCGCCGTGGCGTGGCGCCCGCTGAGCTTGTTGACGAACGGTGGATCAGCACCCCTGCGGGGGCCATCTGCAACGAAGCCCTCCTGCGGATTTTCGCCGACCTGGGGCGCGTCCCGGACATCCGCGTCTACGACCCCGATTTCGCGACCCACATCGCCCTGGTCGAGCAGGGGGTCGCGGTAGCGCTTGTCCCCCGGCTGGGCAGGCCGGTGCTGCCGCCGGACGTCATCGCGGTGCCGGTGGTCAATCCGGTACAGGCGCGGCAGGTGGGCCTCGTCCACCGCAGGACCATGACGGCGAGCCCCGGCATCAGGCATGTCGCCGCGATGCTGCGTGAGCTGGCCTCCAGCGGAATTGCCCCCGGCCCGGCCGGCCCTAGTGGGCGCGGGGAACCTTGAACCTGGTGATCCTGGCGTCCTGCCCGTCCAACTCAGCCCAGGGCTTTTCGGTTTCGAGGACTGTCAGCGCGTTGGTGGGGAACCTGGTGGCTGCGTCCATGTAGGCATCGTGGTCCGAGTCGCGGGAGGCGAGATGCATGGCAAGGTCCTGCACGCCGGGCAGGTGCGCGATCAGCATCAGGGTATTGACTGTGTCCGGCACGTGGTTGACCACGGTGAGCATCCGCAGGGCAGACGCCGCGTACAGCCCGTCCTCAAGTTTGGGCGTGGGGGCCTTGTCGCCCAGTTCCGAGCACACCCAGGTGCAGGTCTGGCGGGTACGCAGGGCGCTGGAACACAGGATGAAGTCCGGGACGATGTTGTGCTTGAGCAGCCATCGGCCGGCCAGTGGCGCCTCGCGGTGTCCACGCTCCTCCAGGGGCCGCTCGTGGTCGGCCACCCCGCCAGGCCAGTCCGCCTTGGCGTGGCGCATGATCACAAGGCGTCGGACATGGTGCGAACTCATGGCTAAAGCCTAGCGCCAGCCACCATACCTCAGCCGCGGAGGCCAGCGCTTGGCTGGGCAACACGAACGCAAGAAGGCGGCACATCCCGAAAGCGCCGTTGTTGCGTGAGGAACGAGCGCAGGCGCAGAGGGATCGTGCCGCCTTCTTGCGGTGATGAGAGTTTCTAGATCGAGTACTCCGGAGCGGCCCAGACGATGACCTCGGGGTGCTCGTAGAACCGGTAGCCCTGCCCGCGGACCGTGCGGACGGTGTTGGCGAGGCGGCCGAGCTTGGAGCGGAGGCGGCGGATGTGGACGTCGATGGTGCGCTCGTTGGGCACTTCCTCGGCGTTGCGCCACAGGCCTTCGAGAAGTTCGTCGCGGCCCACGGTGCGGGTGCCGTTTTCGACAAGGTAGTTCAGGAGTTCGAATTCCTTGAATGTGAGGTTCAGGGATTCCCCGTCGAGGTGGACTTCGCGGCGGGCAAGGTCGATCAGGACGCCGGACGGGCGCGGCTCCTGCGGCTGGGCGGGACGCGGGGCCTCGGTGCGCTGGCGGGAGTTGACCGTGGGGTCGCCAAAGGTGGAACGGACGACGTCGAGCGCGGAACCGGGGGTGCCGGCGGGGGCCACGGCGACTGCAGCATAGCTTTCGGCTCCGGATACCAGCGACTGCGCGTAGGCGCGGATTTCCTGGGCGAGCTTGGCGATGGAGGTGCCTGCCGCGGCGGCCGTCTCCTCATCAATGCCCATGTACAGGACGAACCCGCGGGCCACATTGTCGTTGGCTACCGGACGCACCGGGTTTGAACCCGCCACCACAGGGGTAGGAGCCGTAATGGGAGCGGAGTCCGCGGGCTGGACGGCGCGAAGCTGGCCGTAGGAGTTGGGGTTGTAGCCCTGGGGAGCGTAGCCCGGGGCGGGGAAGCTGCTGCCAGGCGTTGACTGGGCCAGGGATGGGCGCGGACCGAAGCCGGGACGCAGGCCGGAGGGCTGGCCTGCCTTGGCGGCGTTACGGACAGAGATGTGGACGTATCCGGATGCAACAGACATGGAATGCTTACCTCAATGTGAATGGCCGTCTTCGCGGCTCGAATGCTGTCTTCCCCGACTCACGGACGGGGATGGGCGCCCGACTCTGGGCTGGGTGGGCGAATGCCTAAGAACTTCGAGGGGTGGGAAGGTCAGGCGTGCATTCGACAACAGCGCATGTCGGCAGCAGCGGATGTGCTGGGCCAATATTCTGCGGCTGCAGGTGCTGTTGAGTTCTTGTTCACATTGGAAGTGTGCCGCGTAACAATGAGAACTTGCAAGTAACAATGGACCGAATCGTCCATATCGTGAGACAAATCCGGAAATTGTGTTGCAGATCACGATTCTGTCGGGAGCAAATAATAACGCTCGTTATCCGGAAAATGGCCCGAGAACCCCTCGCCATCGGAATATCGTTCGGCAAACATTGGGTCCGGCGAATTCTCATAAATTTCACGCGCTTGACATAGAATCCCGCTGGGGTAGGCCGGTTTGTCCAGTCCGCATCCTGCCTTCAGCGAAGAATTTTTCCTTCTATCGGGCGCCAAAGGCAGGAGCGGTCCCCTGGTGGACGAGGAGCCTGGTCCTGCATCGCGGGGTCCGGTGCGCGTCCGGCCCAGAGGGCGTCGCCTAGTTGGTGGTGGTACCTGAGCCCGTAGCACCGGAGCCCGTAGTACCTGAACCTGTAGCACCGGAGCCCGGGGCGGCAGTGGTTCCCGCGGCGGACAGCTGGATGGACTGTGCAGTGTAGTTGTCGCCGTCCTTCAGGGCGGTAACCCGCACGGTGGTCCCGGACGTCACGTTGGAAAGACTCAGCGTGCTGCCGGTTGTCCCGCCGCGCTGGCGCATGCCTTGGGACACCTGGACATCCGGGCTGACCGCGTAGGTCCGGGTGAAGCCGTCCTCGCTCTTCACGGTCAGCGACTCCGTGGAAACGCTGCTGACGGTGCCAGCTTGCCCGGCCATGGTGACATAGCCGGAATCCTGCAGGACGACGTATTCGGAGTGGATGGCAGCATTCAGGCCTGCCATGCCCATGCCGAGTCCGCCGGGGCCGCCGCCCATGCCACCGCCGCCCATCCCGCCCATCCCGGCGTTCATGCCGCCATCCGTGCCGCCGGCACCCGGGCCGGTCATGCCGTTCTGGCCTCCGGTCCCCGCCTGGCCCGGCACCCCGGCGCCCGGGGCGTTGCCTGTAGCCGCACCCGTGCCGCTGCTTCCGGCCGCGTAGGCACCGGCTCCCGCCGCCGCAGCCACGGCCACCACCGCCCCGCCGACCAGCAGCCCCTTCCTGCCGGTCCATTTGGCGGGCCGGCCCGTCGAGGAGCCGCTGGGCGGATATGGCTGCGGCGCTCCCCACCCACTGCCGCTGCCGGACCCAGTGCCGCTGCCGGGCACCTGGTGCTGGTCCGTCGTCGTGCCCCAGCCAGCCGCGCGGCCGCCGGGAGCCGGAGCACCCCGCCCCTGGGCTGGCTGGTCCGGTGCGCCCTGCCCGCGTTCACTATGG
>JABFWC010000437.1 GCA_013362385.1 Pseudarthrobacter sp. | reverse complement strand
ACGTCCTGCCGGACGGGAACGCCTAGTGGGCCTGCGCGAACACCGGTACAGCCTGGCGGTGCAATGGACCGGCAACAAGGGTGAGGGGACGTCGTCCTACCGCAGCTACTCGCGGGACCACGACGTCCTCATCCCGGGCCTGCCGGTCCTGAAGGGCTCGGCTGACCCGACCTTCCACGGGGACCGGGAACGGTTCAACCCCGAGCAGCTTCTACTGGCCGCACTGGCCCAGTGCCACATGCTCTCCTATCTCCACGTTGCCGTAAAGCATGGGGTGGTGGTCACGGACTACCGGGACGAGGCGACAGGGCTGATGCGGCTGAACCGGGACGGCAGCGGACAGTTCGAGCGGGTCACGCTCCATCCCACTGTCACCATCGCGGACGCCGCCCAGCTGGAGCTGGCCGGATCCCTGCACCGTGAAGCGAACCAGGTGTGCTTCATTGCCCGCAGCGTGAACTTCCCGGTGGACCACGCCCCGGTCACGGTGGCGGGCTAGGTCCTTCTACCCTCGTGGGGCATGTCCACCAGCCTGGCCTCCGTGCCCCGTGACAGGCCTGCCTTGGACCAGTAGTTCACGCTTCTGCTTCCCTGGAGACGAAGGCGGTTCCGCGCCGAGGACGCGAATGCGCATGGCCCCACGCTACGGCGCTAGGGTTGAAGGAGAACAGAGCAATATCCCAAGGAGCTACTTCCACCCATGGTCAGCATGTTGTCCATCCTCCCCCCTGCCACCAGCCAGGCTGACGGCGTCAGCATTCCCGGCATTGTGATCAGCCTGGGAATCGGCGTCGCCGTGTGGCTTACGGCCACGTTCGTCATATCCCGCATCACCAAGCGGGTGGCGGCGGGAAGCAACTTCTTCAGGAAGCGCACCTTCAAGTGGGTTGCGCCGGCCCTGCGCGCCCTGGACCATGAGCGGCGGGTGCAGCGGGCCGAAACCATCGGATCGCTGCTGAACAGCATCGTCACCGTCCTGGTGGTGGTCATCACGGGCATGTATGTGCTGCAGAACCTGGACATCAACATCGCCCCGCTGCTGACCAGCGTCGGTATCTTGGGTGTGGCCATCGGTTTCGGTGCCCAGCAGCTGATCCGGGACTTCCTTGCCGGGATCTTCATCACCATCGAGGACCAGTACGGCATCGGTGACGTCATCGAGACCAGCGAGGTGGTGGGCGTGGTGGAGTCCATGGGCCTGCGCATCACCCGCGTCCGCTCGGACGACGGCGCAATCTGGTACCTGCGCAACGGCGAGATCCTGCGGGTGGGCAACCGGTCGCAGGGCCGGTACGTTCCGCTGCACGAATCAGCCGACGGGACCACCGACCAGGCCTCCACCCACGCCGATACCCCCAAGACCGACCAGAAAGCCGGCGAGTGAGCATGACCATTCCCATCGAACCGAGGCCCGGGCAGCGGCCCCAGCTGATGCAGAACGACCCCTTCAGCAAGCCGGCCTACACGGACAGCTTCTACGACGCCGTCGGCGGCCATGACACCTTCGCCAAGCTCATCGACGTCTTCTACGACGGCGTGGCTACCGACCCGGTGCTGCGGCCGATGTACCCGGAGGAGGACCTGGGGCCGGCCAAGCGGCGCTTCCTGATGTTCCTGGAGCAGTACTGGGGCGGACCCACCACCTACGGGGAGGAACGCGGCCACCCCCGCCTGCGGATGCGCCACATGCCGTTCAAGGTGACGCCGGAAGCCAAGGACCGCTGGCTGTTCCACATGCGCGCCGCCGTGGACGCCCTGGAGTTGCCGGCCCTGTATGAAGGGACGCTCTGGGACTACATGGAACGGGCCGCACTGTCCATGATCAACAGCCCGTCCGGGGACTGACGCGCCGGGCCTTCTGCGCGGTCCGGCGCCCCGTTTGCTAGAGCAGGCCGCTGCCGGTGCGGGCGAGGACGTGCCCGCGCGGACCGGTGAGCCGGAACCAGCGGCCGGCGCGGTAGAGCTTCTGGTCGCCGTCGGCCAGGAAGCCCAGCGCAAGGGCCGCGAAGGCCGCCCCCAGCGGCAGGCCGGATTCGTCCAGTTGCCGACCCCAGACTGCGGCGCGGGCATTGTTCACGATCAGGGCGCCGGGCTTCTCCGGCACGATTCCCGCCACTTCTGCGATGCCGGCTTCGGCGGCCGTCCGCAGGGCGGCGTCGCTGAGGGAGCCCACCAGTTCCCATCCGCCCCTGGGCGCGCCCACGCCCGTCCACGATTCGGTGACGGTGGCGGGAGGAACGGGCAGTTCGACGTCGTCGGCCCCCGCGCGTGCCAGCCGGTCCAGGACCGCAGAAAGCTGGACGGTGACGTCCATTGCAGACGGTTCGGCCAGGGCCATGGTGCGCAGGCCAAGGATGGTGGGGGTCGATTCGCCCAGCAGCCGGGGCCGCAGCACGCAGACGTAGGCGGCCAGGACGGACCCGGCGGCCTGCAGCCGGATGGCGCCGTCCTCGATGGTCTTGGCGCGGGTGGCGAAGGTCTTCAGGTCGGCCAGGTCACGGGGATCGGCGAAACGGAAAGACGAAGTGAGAAGATCAGACACACCAAGAACACTACCGGCTCTGCTCCGGTTGAGCGGTTCAGGGGCGCCGTCTAGAGTCGGACCATGACTGAAGCCGACGCCGGACTCCTGGCACCCCCTGCCGGAGACCCCACCTCATCGCTGATCGAACTGCTGGACCTCGGCCACCTTGAGGGCGCCCGGACGGATGAGGACATCTTCCTCGGCCCTTCCCAGCAGCAGCCGCACCACCGCGTCTTCGGCGGACAGGTGCTGGCGCAATCGCTGGTTGCAGCGACGCGGACCGTGGATGCGGAACGGTTCGTCCACTCCATGCACGGCTACTTCCTGCGGCCGGGCGACGCGAACAAGCCGATCACCTTCGGGGTGCAGCGCCTGCGCGACGGCCGGTCCTTTTCCGCCCGACGCGTCCATGCGTACCAGGACGGCGTGCCCATCCTGTCGATGATTGCTTCCTTCCAGGGGATTGACGAGGGAATCGACCACGCCTCCGTGATGCCTGCAGGCATCCCGGATCCGGAGTCCCTGCCCAGCACCGCGGACCTGCTGGGAAAGTTCGACCACCCCGTGGCACGGCACTGGGCTTATGAGCGGCCGTTCGACATCCGCCATGTGGACCCGGCGCTGTACGTCTCGGCCAGCGGACCCCGGGAGGCGCGCAACGCAGTGTGGATGAAGACCTTCGGTCCCATGCCTGACGACGCCAACCTGCACCGCGCCGCCCTGGCCGGTCATGAACGTGGCGAGCCTTGACCACGACATGTGGTGGCACCGGCCGGCCCGCGCGGACGAGTGGCTGCTGTACGTCCAGGAATCGCCCAGCGCCCAGGGTGCACGTGGACTGGCCACCGGCAGGATCTTCAACCGGGCCGGACAGCACGTCGCCTCCGTCGCGCAGGAAGGCATGATCCGCGTTCCGGGCCGGGTGCCGGGAGCCTAGCGTTTTCGGTTCCTGCCCCTTCCCGGCAACGCAGCAGGCCGGCACCCCT
>JABFWC010000053.1 GCA_013362385.1 Pseudarthrobacter sp. | reverse complement strand
ATCCATGGAGGATAAAGCAAAGAGCTTGGCCTCGTGCCGGGATCCGCCGGCAACATCCGCGCGGACCTTGAAGACCGACGTTTCCGGCCCGAAGGGAAAATCCTCATAGGCGCCCGGAAAGGACAGGCAGATCTTCCGTAAGGCAGCGGGGTCCATGGACGAAGCCTATAAAGCGCAGGCCGGCGGTGCTAGTCTGCGAGGATGTCACACGATCAGGGAGCCATACCTGTCCTGGATTTGAGTAGCGCACGGCAGCCTTACGGATCCTTCAGTCCGGACTTCATCGAGCAGCTCAGGCATGCAACGCATGACGTGGGCTTCTTCCAGGTCACCGGCTACGGCGGGTCACCCGACCAGGCCGAACACCTCCTGGATGTGGTCAGGCGCTTCTTTGACCTCCCCCTCGAGGAGCGGATGAAACTGGATAACCGCCTGTCGCCGCACTTCCGCGGCTACACCCGGATGGGAACCGAGGTGACCCAGGGAAGGGCGGACGCGCGCGAACAGATCGACTATTCCCCCGAGCGCGCCCCCGTGCATGGCTACCCCACAGACCAGCCGTACTGGCTGCTGCAGGGACCCAACCTCTGGCCTGACGAATCTTTACCGGAGCTGAGGCCGGCGGCGATGGCGTGGGCCGAACTGATGTCGGAAGTGGGCATGGAACTGCTGAGGGCCATCGCGGTTTCCCTGCAGCTGCCGGAGGACTACTTTGACGAACCGTTCCGGGACGCCCCGGCCTGGATGGGCAAGCTGGTGCACTACGTCGGCGGCGTGGTTGAAGAGGCCGGCGACCAGGGCGTGGGCTCACACGCCGACTACGGCTTCGTCACCCTCCTGCTCCAGGACGACATCGGCGGCCTTGAAGTCCTTCCTCCGGGCACCACCGAGTGGCTGCCCGTGGAACCCCTTCGCGGGGCCCTGGTGGTGAACCTTGGCGAGATGCTGGAAGTGGCCACCGAGGGCTACCTCGCAGCCACCATCCACCGCGTCCAGGCGCCGCCGCCGGGCGTGGACCGCTACTCAGTGCCGTTTTTCTGGTCGCCGCGGCTGGACGCCGAGATCGGCCCGGTGCCGCTGCCGCCGGAGTTGAAAGCCCAGGCACGGGGCATCACCGACGATCCGGGCAATCCCCTGCTCTCGACATTCGGCCTCAACATGCTCAAAGGGCGGATGCGGGCGCACCCGGATGTCACGGAGCGGCACTATCCCCAGCTGATGCACCGCTAAAGGTTGTACTTCCAGGCCAGCTGGGCGGGGCAGGCGTTCATCACCACGTCCAGCCCGGCCGCCTTGGCCCGTCCGGCCGCTGCCTCGTCGATGACTCCCAGCTGCATCCATACCGCCTTGGCCCCCACCGCGATGGCCTGGTCCACGACGTCGCCCACCTTCTGCGAGTTCACAAAGCAGTCGACTACGTCGATGGGCTGCTTTTCCGCCGGAATGTCACCGAGGCTGCGGTAGCCGGTTTCGCCGTGGACGGCGTCCCCGGGCAGGTTGACGGAATGATTTCCATGCCCATCCGGTCCCGGATAAACAGTGAGGTGTCGTAGGCGGCGCGCCATTCGTTGGTGGTCAACCCGACGATGGCCCACCTTCCCTTGGTGCGCATGAGTCGGTCGATGACTGCGGGATCGTTTGTGTGGCCCATGCGATCAGCCTACGCGGCAGGAAGGCGGCGGGGCAGCCCGGTGATTCCCGGGCAAACCTGCCACAGAACAAAGAAGAGCCGGCCTGGAACGTGATGGGGGACAAGTTCCAGGCCGGCGCTACACAGGGGTAATCGTTGGGACCCCCGCAAGGGTTACGCCTATCCCAAAAGTTTTTAAAAGTTTTTTTAACGGCCCTCAGCGGACCGCCGGCCTGGTCCAGCGGGGCATCGTAGCCTGCCGCCGCTGGCCCTTGGCCAGGGCGAAGGCGTGGAGCCTCGCGGGCAGTCGCTGATCATCGCAGGCCGGTGCAGCGACGGGCAGTTCCGCCGACACAGGCCCGGCCAGCGCAGCAGCCGGACGGGCTGGCGGCCCAGCCGGGCAAAGGTCGGTGACTAGGCCGGTCCCCGCACACTCGCGGACCGCCGCGATCCCGGCAGCCACGCCTCGTTTGTCCTCGAACGCCCCGGACACGGCCATCACCGTACCGTCCGGTGACAGCAGGCGGAACCTGTACCTTGATTCCGGATCAAGAAAGACTTCGAAATTTCCTGCCACGACGGTTTCCTTCCGGTCAGGGCGGTCCTGCGGCGGTCGGCCCATCCGGCGCGCATCCCTGCGTCATCGTGTGGGGTCTGCTGGAACCGTCTGCTTCAGTTCAGGTGGTCTAAAAATTGTTGTCGCTCTGTGTGCAGGCTTACAAGACCGGGCCGGTTAAGCCTGTGTAAATTGCGCCCCACCGTAAAAACAGCGGCGGCCCACCCGCCAGGGTGCGCCGCCGCCGTCGTAATTTCCGTAAATGCCGGGATCAGTCGTTGATGAGGTCGTTCACCACGATCGTCTGGTCCCGGTCCGGGCCGACGCCGATGGCCGAGAAACGCGTCCCGGACAGCTTTTCCAGGGCCAGGACGTAGTTGCGGGCGTTTTCGGGCAGGTCCGCCAGGGTGCGGGCGCCGGTGATGTCCTCGGTCCAGCCGTCGAAGTACTCGAAAATCGGCTTGGCGTGGTGGAACTCGGTCTGCGTCATGGGCATTTCGTCATGGCGGACGCCGTCGACGTCGTAGGCCACACACACGGGGATCTGCTCGATGCCGGTGAGCACGTCCAGCTTTGTCACGAAGTAGTCCGTGAAGCCGTTGACACGGGACGCGTGCCGCGCCAGCACGGCGTCGTACCAGCCGCAACGGCGCGGACGGCCCGTGTTGACCCCGAACTCGCCGCCGGTCTTCTGCAGGTACATGCCCATCTCGTCGAAGAGCTCCGTGGGGAACGGACCAGCGCCCACGCGGGTGGTGTACGCCTTGATGATGCCGATGGAGCGGGAGATGCGGGTGGGCCCGATGCCGGATCCCACCGACGCGCCGCCGGCTGTGGGGTTGGAGGAGGTGACGAACGGGTAGGTGCCGTGGTCGACGTCCAGGAACGTTGCCTGGCCGCCTTCCATCAGGACCACCTTGCCCTCGTCCAGGGCGGAGTTGAGGACCAGGGTGCTGTCGATGACCAGCGGGCGGAGCCGCTCGGCGAAGGACAGGAAGTAGTCAACGATCTCGTCCACCACGACGCTGCGGCGGTTATAGACCTTGACCAGGAGTTCGTTCTTCTGGCGCAGCGAGCCTTCCACCTTCTGGCGGAGGATGGATTCGTCGAACACGTCCTGGACGCGGATGCCCAGGCGGGCCACCTTGTCCATGTAGGCCGGACCGATGCCGCGGCCGGTGGTGCCGATGGCACGCTTGCCGAGGAAGCGTTCCGTCACCTTGTCCAGGACCTGGTGGTACGGAGCCACAAGGTGGGCGTTGGCGGAAACGCGGAGTTTTGAGGTGTCGGCGCCGCGGGCCTGCAACCCGTCGATCTCCTGGAAGAGTGCCT
>JABFWC010000212.1 GCA_013362385.1 Pseudarthrobacter sp. | reverse complement strand
GTTGGTGTAGACCGAATACGCGTCCACTTTCTTGTTGGCGCACTTGTACACCGCCAACGATTCGCCGCAGCCGTGGAACATGACGCCGGGGCCGTGGTTGCCGTAGGCGCCGGTGTTGGTGACCACATCCAGTTGCAGCGCGGTCAGGCTCCCGTCAGTGCTGGCACCCGCCTTCAGCCTGATGGTGAACGGGTGCCGGGTAGTGGCGGCGGTGAACTGCTCGGTCCGGGTGAATTCCAGCTGGACCGGGCGCTTGAGTTTCAGGGCGGCGAGCGCCACCAGGTCCTCGGTCAGCACTTCCTGCTTGCCGCCGAATCCGCCGCCCACGCGCCCGGCGACCACACGGACCCTGTCCTCGTCCAGGCCAAACACCCGGCACAGCGTGCGCCGGACCAGGAACGGAACCTGGCTCGAGGTGCGGACCTGCAGCCGTCCCTCGGCGTCCACCGAGGCGATGGCAGCGTGGGTCTCAAGGGCCACATGCTGGACCCGCTGGGTGCGGTAAGTCTGCTCGTGGATGAAGTCCGCGGCGGCGAACCCCTCTGCCACGCTCCCCAGTTCCGAGTGAAGCTCGGCCACCACGTTCCGCTCCGGCCGGGAGATGCGCGATGCGGCGGCGTCCTTGTCCCCGTGGACCAGCGGCGCACCCGGCAGCAGTGCCTCCTGAGGCGAGTAGACGGCGGGAAGTTCGTCATACTCCACTTCCAGCGCACGGACGCCCGCTTCCGCGACCGAAACGGATTCGGCCACGACGGCGGCCACCCGCTGGCCGCGGAACCGGACCACGTCATCCAGCACCCGGGTGTCGTCCGGGTCATCGGTGAAGAGTTCGTGCTGGGCGGTGGAAAACAGCTGTTCCGGGGCGTCCCGGTGGGTGAAGACAGCCACAACCCCCGGGATCTTCAGCGCAGCATCAGTATTGATGGACAGTACCCGGGCGTGCGCGTGCGGCGAGCGCAGGATCTTCAGGTGCAGCAGCCCCTGCAGCTGCCCTGCGGGAACGTCAAGGGTGTACCGGGCGGCACCGGTGACCACGGCGCGGCTGGCCGGGGCCGGGACGTCGTCGCCCAGCCGGCCAGGCTCAGGGTCCGGCTGCCCCTCCCCTGCGATGCCGGACCCCTGCCCGGCGGGATCGGGGTGTCCCCCGTCCCCGCACACGGCATCGGCGATGGCCCGGTAGCCGGTGCACCGGCAGAGGTTGCCCTTGAGGTTGCGGGGCAGGTTTTCCTTCTGTTCGTCGTCGAATGCTGCGGCAGTCATCACCATGCCGGCCGTGCAGAAGCCGCACTGGAATCCCTGCCGTTCCAGGAACTGCTGCTGCACCGGGTGCAGTCCCGCGCCGCCTGCAGCAGACGCCAGCCCCTCGATGGTGGTGACGGCGTGACCCTCGGCCCGGACGGCGGGGTAGATGCAGCTGTGGACCGGGGTGCCGTCCACGTGGACGGTACAGGCGCCGCAGTCGCCGCCGTCGCAGCCCTTCTTGACCCCGAGGTTGCCCTGCTCGCGCAGGAAGGTGCGCAGGCACTGCCCGGGGCGGGGTGCGGCGTCGGCAGCCGTTCCGTTGATTTCGATGGCCATGCTCAGGCCCCTTCCTGCTGTGCGCCTAGTTGCCGGGCATCAGTGCCGCGGTGCGCCGGCGGCCAAAAATCGCCGGATACCCGGAGCCCGGGCTCCCCTGCAGGGGCGGCAAGTTCTGCGCGGATCTCCTCGGCCAGCCGGTACGTCATGTCCTGCCGCCAGGCCGGCAGGCCATGGATGTCGTCGTGGTAAAGGCCAGCCGGGATGGCGGCGCGGATGGACTCAGTGAGCCGGTCCGCGTCCGGCAGTGCTTCGAACCGGAGCTGCACGGGCCGCTTGGTGGCCGCGGTGACGGTCAGGACAAAGGAGGTGCCGCCGTCGAGCCGTCCAATGAGCAGCACCCCTGACCGGCCCAGGTTGCTCAGGGAAAGGCGGCGGAACGCCACGCGCGAGGCAAGGGCCGACGCCGGCAGGTGGACGCTGCGCAGCAGCTCGCCCGGTGCCAGGCAGTTTTTCGCAGCGCCCGTGATGAAATCCGTCACGGGCACGTTCCGGATGGCCCCGCCGGGGCCAAGAATAGTGGCCACGCCGTCCAGCGCGGCGCACAGCGAGATCATGGGCCCTGCGGGCAGCGACGTGCAGAGGTTCCCGCCAACGGTGGACATGTTCCACACTTTGAACGAGGCCACGAAGGAATCGCAGCACGGCCGGACCAGGTCCAGCCCGGCCCAGCCGCGTCCCGCCACGTCGGGCGAATCCGGCAGGGCGTACAGCCGGGCGATGGTGCAGGTGGCGGCGAGGTCGATCCCGGCGTCGGTGACGGTGACCGGTTCCCAGCCGGCGTCGCCGAGGTCAAGGAGCCGTCTGAGCGGCTGCGGGCCGAAGGCGTAGCTGCCGTAGGAGAAGAGGACGGTGCCGCCAGCCAGCCAGGCGTCGCCGTCGCGCCATTGTGCCGGGTCGGTGGTGCGGACCACCGCCTCGATGGTGTTCATGTCCATGCGATCTCCTGCAGGTTGTGGTTTGTGGGCGCCGGCGGCGCGGATTGGTGGATGGGGCCGGAGGCGTCCCGGAGCGGCGCGCAGCCTGCGGCCCGGGAGCGGGAGGCGATGAGTTCGGCGGTGATGGAGACCGCCACTTCGGTCGGAGTGACGGCGTTGATGTCCAGGCCAATGGGTGAATGCAGCTGCGCGATCAGTTCCGGCCGGACTCCCGCGCTGAGGAGCCCTTCCACCCGCTGGTGGTGGCTGCGGCGCGACCCCATCGCGCCGACGTAGGCCAGCTCCAGCCCAAGCGCTGCCTCCAGCAGCGGGAGGTCGAACTTGGGATCGTGGGTGAGCACGACCGCCACGGTGCGGCTGTCCAGGCGGCCCGCAGCGGCTTCCGCAGCCAGGTAGCGGTGCGGCCAGTCCGTGACCACCTGGTCTGCGGCTGCGAACCGCGGCTGCCGGGCGAAGGCCGGGCGGGCATCCACGAGGGTCACGTGGTAACCCAGCAGCTTGGCGGCCGGCACCAGGGCGGCGCCGAAATCGTTGGCGCCGAACACCAGCATCCTGGGCGGTGCGAGCCGGGACTCCACCAGGATCACGGGTTCACTTTCCGGCTCCCCGGCGCGGCCCTGCCGATCGTGGAGGCAGGTGTCCTCCCCGGAGAGCCGCACGAGGCCGCCGCCGCCGCCGTGCACCAGGGACTCCACCTGCAGCGCGGCCTCGCTGTGCAGCCCAAAGGCAGCCAGTTCGGGGGATGCGGGGGCGCCGGCCGGATCGCAAAGCACGACGGCGCCGCTGCCCCGCCCGCCCAGCAGCCGGACCAGCGCCACGGGCTGGCCCGGTGCAAATCCGGCGAGTTGCAGCAGGGCGTTACGCAGCGGATGCGCTGCCCCGCCGGGACCTTCGCCGGCCGCGGCCACCGGCTCGATATGTACCTCCAGCGCTCCCCCGCAGGTGAGTCCGGCAGCGAAGGCGTCGCCGGAACTGTAGCCGAAGGTCTTCCGGCGGGGGCCGCCGTCG
>JABFWC010000084.1 GCA_013362385.1 Pseudarthrobacter sp. | reverse complement strand
AAAGTGGTCAAGCTCCTGCCCCACGCCTTCTTCGTGTTTGAGCCGTCCGGACGGGGCGTCCTGACGCACGTGGGAATCGACACGGTGAAGCTCAAGGGTGAAGGCTTCAAGCTTCTTGTCGCGCAGGGGGACACACTCGAAGCGGGTGAGCCCGTGATGCACGTGGACCCCACCGCCGCCCTGGCCGCCGGCTACTCGATGGTGAGTCCCGTCGTCGTCCTTGACACCAAGCCCGACACGGCCGTGCTGGCGGCAGCCGGCACTGTGGCGGCCGGTGCCGTGCTGTTTTCGCTGGGCTGAGGTTTTCGCCGGGCTGAGTTTCTGCTGTGTTGAGGGTTTTCGCCGGGCGGGGCGCCAGCCTACAGCCTGACTTCCATGGTGAGCGAGTAGCGGTCCGAGCGGTACCAGGAGCGCGAATGCTCGATAGCGAGGGGGCCGGAGTATGAAACGCGGTCAAAAGCAAGCACCGGAGCACCCGTCCCCGTTCCGAGGAGCGCCCCCACATCGGCCGGGGCGCCCTCGGACCGGACGCTTTGGCGCGCCCTGTCGATCTGGTGTCCGAACTGCGCGGCCAGGGCCTTGTAGACGGAGCCGGTGAGGTCTATCTCCAATAACTCCGGCGCGTGCTCCGGGTTGTACCAGGCATCGTCCACGCTGACCGGCCGGCCGTCCGCCAGGCGGAGCCGCTTCAGGTGATATGCCTCCGCACCCGGTGCGAGGCTGAGTGCATCCGCGGTGTCTTCCGGGGCCGCAGCGCGCTCGGCCACCAGCACCACCGTACTGGGGACGTGGCCCATGGCCTCCATCTCCTGGGTGAATGAGGCCAGGTGGAGCGTCGACTGGACCGGCGAGTCCGCTACAAAAGTGCCCTTCGCCGGGACGCGCACCAGGTGGCCCTCATTCACCAGGCGGCCGATGGCGGCGCGTACGGTAATTCGGCTGACCCCGTAGGCGTCCATGAGGGTGCGCTCGCTGGGAAGCCGGGCTCCGGGCTCCAGTTCCTCCTTGGCAAGCTTGAGGATAATGAGCCGCAGCTGTTCGTGCTTGGGGACCTGGGAGTTGTTGATGGGCGCGTTCGCCACCTGCGCCGTACTGCCTGGTGTGGCGGACATGCCGGTCCTCCCTCGATCTGGAGCGGTCCGGTCAGGACCACTTCTTCGGATTATTCCACAGAGGCCGGCTGTGGAGGAGTGTGGCGGAGGTTTGGTTCCCCGGTGTTTCCGTATTCCGGTCAGACCCTTTACAGTGGAAACACTAAGCATGCTTTCTATTTCTGGAGGGTGACCTGATGCGAAAAGTTTCTGCGCTTGGCGTGATTGCTGCGGCGATGCTGGCCCTGGCCGGCTGTTCGGGAGGCGGCGGCGGCGCGGCGAGCCCCTCGGGCACGGCGTCCGCGTCCGCCAGCAAGACGGCCGAAGCCAAGGTGTACTCCGAGGATGAGCTCCGCAACCTCATCTCGGGCAAGAAGGACAACGACGGCAACGAACTGAAGCTGTACTCGAAGGAGCAGGTGGACCAGGGTGGCAACATCGCCAACCTGCTGATGAGCACCGCAACCATCGATCCCAAGGAATGCAAGGACATCGCCACCGCGGGCCTGCTCGACAAGGTGGAGAGCGGGGATGTCGCCGTCGCAATTTCGCAGGGCAACCAGCCGCGCACGCTGTCCGCGCAGTCCGGCAGCAGCGGCCCGGATGCGGTGAAGACCCTGAACGACATCAGCGGCAAGATGGGCCAGTGCGCCAAGTTCTCGGTCTCGGCGCTGGGGCAGAAGTATGACGTTTCGAGCGAAGAGTTGAAGGCGAAGACTGACGCGGACAAGACGTTCGCTACCGTCAGCACTAGGAGCGGGGACAACCAGCAGAAGCTGATGCAGGTTTCCGCCGCCCAAGGCCGCCTTCTGGTGGTTGCCACCAAGAGCGGCACGGACCTGGGCGACAAGGACCAGAAGGAACTCGAGGGCCTCGTCAACGATGTGCTCGCGAAGGCTAAGGGCGGCGCAACGTCCAGCGCCACCGCCACCAGCACGTCCGGCGGTTCAATGAGCACCTCCTCACCGAGCGCCACCTCCACCGCTTCGTCCACCGCGTCGGCGACCATGACCTCCGGCAGCGGGACGACGTCATCGCCGAGCGCTTCCCGATAGCGGACGCTCAAAGGGAGGGGCAGGACCTTGCGGTCCTGCCCCTCCCTTTCGCATGGTTCCACCCGGGCGCCGGATGGCTGGCTTTGAAGAACGCGAGCCCCGCCAGCCGTTCCCGCCAGCTCCGGCCCTGCGTGCCGCCCGGGAACGCGGGATTGTTAGCTACATGATTCCCGTCGGAACCAGCAGGGCCCACGCCAGCGCCGGGGCCACGAGGACCACACCGCCTGCGTAGAACATCAGCTGCTTGTAGACGCGCTGCCGGTCGTCGTCGCGGGCGTTGGCTACCACCAGTGCGCCGTCCGTGGAGAAGGGGGATACGTCGACGACGGTGGCTGCAACAGCCAGCGCGGCGACGGTTCCGGAGGCGCTGAGGGAGCTCGTGGCCAGCAGCGGGCCGGCCAGGGGAATGAACGCGGTCAGCAAGGCGGTGGAGGAGGCGAACGCGGAACCGACGCCGATCACGTAGCACAGGACCAGGGCGATCAGCAGCGGCGCGCCCAGCGCCAGGGCCTGCTCGGCGAGGGTGTCGATGACGCCCACGTGCTGGAGCAGGGACACGTAGGTGATCATGCCTGCGACGAGCAGCACCGTAGACCAGGAGATGCCGCCAATGAAGGTCCGGTGTTCCTTGATGTTGGCGAAGGCGAGCAGCAGCCCGGCGGAGAGGGCAACGAATCCGATGGGCATGTGGAAGCCCAGGGTGCACACCAGCATCGCTGCGATCAGAGCCAGCGTGAGGATTTGCCGGCCATGGGGGCGGCCTGCCGCCGTGTCCACGTCCACGGGCAGTCCCCCGGCCCCGTCACGCAGCTTGCCCATGAGGGCGAACACGATGATGGTCAGCACGGAGAGGATGAGGTTCAGGGCGAAACTGGCCAGGAACAGGCCGGCCTGGGAGACCGGGAACCCGTTCTTCAGGGCAATGTCGTGCACCAGGACGCCCGCCACCGACAGCGGGGAGAAGCCGCCGGCGTGGGCGCCGTTGATGATGAAGGCGCCCATGGCCACCGGGTGGGTGCGTGACTCATAGGCGAACCCGATGGCTGCGGGAGCCAGCAGGGCGATGGCGGCCGGGGAGAAGGTGCCAAGCGCGGTCAGTGCCGCGGCGATCAGGAAGAACACCCAAGGGAGCAGCAGCGTCTTGCCGCGCACCATGCGCACGCAGCCTTTGACGATGATGTTGATGGTGCCGTTCCGCTGGGCCATGCTGAAGAAGTAGGTGACGCCGATGATGGTCAGGACGATGCTTGCCGGGAATTCCTCCAGGATCTGCTTGTCCGACATCCCAAGCAGGAAGTAGCCAACGCCGAAGGAGGCCACCCGCCCCATCACGCCGATGTTCAGCGGCCATTTGGTGGCGACGACGAACATCATCACAAGGA
>JABFWC010000200.1 GCA_013362385.1 Pseudarthrobacter sp. | reverse complement strand
GGCGTCAGGGACGGCGGGAAGGCTGCGGCCACGCGGATCGTCAAGGGCGCGGGCGACGGGCCGGGGCTGGGGCGCGGACACGAACGCGGCCCGGACCACGGGAAGGGCATGGGCAAGGGCCACAACCAGGGGGCATGACTGCGGCTGCAGCACACGGGTAGCTGGAAGCGGCGGTTATCCGTCAGTCCTGCCGCACCAGCCCGGCCATAATGTCCTCCAATGCCTCGCAGACCATGACGACGGCCCGGCGCTTAAGGTTCTCCGGCCTGGCCAGCAGGTCGATCCGCCGCCGCGTGCTGATGCCCTCCAGAGGCCGCAGCACGATGTCCTGGTTCAGGACGGGCCCGGCGGTGTACCGGGGCAGCAGGCCCACCACGCCGCCGGCCGCCACGAGCGCGGCAACCGTCGAGTAGTCGTTGATGCGGTGGATGATGTTCGGTTCCCGGCTGGAGACGGCCGCAACGGCGGAGAGGACATCGGCGGGGGAGTAGCCGGGGTGGCTGGTCACCCACGCCTCGCCGCCGACGTCGTCCGCGGTCACACTGCCCTGCCCGGCGAGCGGGTGCCCGGCGGGCAGCGCCACGTCCAGCGGTTCGTGGGCCAGCGGAATCACGGCCACGCGCTCCGCCGGCCAGCTCGGGCTGTGGTCCATGCGGTGGGCCAGCACCAGGTCGTACCGTGCGGTGAGCGCGGGAAAGTCCTGCTGGGCAACGTCCTCGTCGGACAACTCGATCCGGGGGTGTTCGGGCCGGTCGAGCATGCGGGCCAGTGGGGCGAACAGCGCCTGCCCGGCACTGTGGAACCCGCTGACCGTCACCCTGCCCGTGGGCGAGCCGTGGTAATTGACCAGTGCCCCGCGGGCGTCGGCCATGGCGCTGATGACTGCTGCACCGGCGTCGGCAAGCACCTGGCCCGCCTCCGTCAGCACAAGGTTCCGGCCCTCCTTGCGTGTCAGCGGCACCTCCACGGTCCGCTGCAGGTGGGCCAGTTGCTGCGAGACCGCCGACGGCGTGACCATGAGGGTATCGGCCACGGCCTTCACGCTGCCCAGCGCACCCAGTTCCCGCAGGATTTCGAGCTGATGTACCTCCACTCCTCCAGTCTATCCGTAAGCAATCACTACATCGTCGATTGAGAAAAATCCTGTTGTGCTAACGAATCTTGAGGGCTGTAATGAGTGAGGGCAGCACCCTGCCGAAGCAGAGAAAAGCGCAGCACAAGAAGTAAGGAAGCCAATGAAGGCCCTGTACAAGCCCGGACCCCAGGCCGGCTTCGAGCTGGTGGACCGGCCGGAACCCGAGGCCGGTCCGGCGGACGTCAAGATCCGCGTCATGGCCACCGGCATTTGCGGCACGGACCTGCACATCCAGTCCTGGGACTCCTGGGCCCAGGGAATGATCGAGGCGCCCCTCATTGCCGGCCACGAGTTCTACGGCGAAGTGGTCGAAGTCGGCTGGGAGGTACGGGACGTCAAGGTGGGCGACCGGGTCTCGGGCGAAGGGCACATCGTCTGCGGCATCTGCCGGAACTGCCGCGCGGGCCGCCGGCAGATGTGCATCCACACCGTCAGCGTGGGAGTCCAGCGTGACGGTGCCTTCGCCGAGTATGTGGTGATCCCCGAAACCAACGTCTGGGTCCACCACGACCCCTCCGTCACGCCCGAGCTTGGCGCGATTTTCGATCCGTTCGGCAACGCCACCCACACGGCCCTGAGCTTTCCCCTGGTCGGCGAGGATGTCCTTATCACCGGCGCCGGCCCCATCGGCCTGATGGCCATCGCGGTGGCACGCCACGCAGGGGCGCGCAAGATCGCCATAACCGACGTTTCCCGGCCCCGGCTGGAACTTGCCCGGCAGCTCGGTGCCGACCTTGCCATCGACGTCTCCACCACCCGGGTGCGTGACGCCCAGCGCGAGCTTGGCATGCGGGAAGGCTTCGACGTCGGCATGGAAATGTCCGGCCACCCCACGGCCCTGCCTGAGATGATCGACAACATGAACCACGGCGGCCGGATCGCCATGCTGGGTCTGCCCAGCCAGGAGATCACCATCGACTGGGGCAAGGTGGTCACCCACATGCTCACGCTCAAGGGCATCTACGGCCGGGAAATGTACGAAACCTGGTACGCCATGAGCGCCATGCTTTCCTCCAACCCGGTGCTGCACGCCGGAATTTCCGCCGTGGTCACTGACACCCTTCCGGCCGCGGAATGGGAAAAAGGCTTCGACCTTGCCCGCAGCGGCGGAGGCGGCAAAGTTGTCCTCGACTGGACCCGACTGTAAGGAACCCCATGTACACCTCCATCAAGGACCAGTTGCGCGAAGAACTGGACGAGATCCGCACCGCGGGTCTCTTCAAGAGCGAACGCAGCATCACCTCGCCGCAGTCCAGCCACATCACGGCCGGCCGGATCGGCGCCCCGGGCGCGGACGTGCTTAACTTCTGCGCCAACAACTACCTGGGCCTGGCCGACCACCCGGACATGATCAGCGCGGCAAAGGCCGCCCTGGATCAGCGTGGCTTCGGCATGGCCAGCGTCCGCTTCATCTGCGGCACCCAGGACCTGCACCTGGAACTCGAAGCAAGGGTCTCGAAGTTCCTCGGCACCGAGGATACTATCCTGTTCTCGAGCTGCTTCGATGCCAACGGCGGCGTCTTTGAGTCCCTGTTCGGCGCGGAGGACGCCATCATTTCCGACGCCCTCAACCACGCCTCAATCATCGACGGGATCCGCCTCTGCAAGGCCCGCCGCTACCGGTACGCCAACCAGGACATGGCCGAACTCGAGGCGCGGCTGCAGGAAGCGCAGGATGCGCGCCGGAAGATCATCGTCACCGACGGCGTCTTTTCCATGGACGGTTTCCTGGCGCCGTTGGAAGCCATCTGCGACCTCGCGGAAAAGTACGGCGCCCTGGTCATGGTGGACGACTCGCACGCCGTCGGTTTCATGGGTGCCACCGGTGCCGGCACCCCGGAACACGCCGGGGTTTCGGACCGGGTGGATATCTACACCGGCACCTTCGGCAAGGCCCTGGGCGGTGCCTCCGGCGGCTATGTCTCCGGCCGCGGCGAGATCGTCGCCATGCTGCGGCAGAAGGCACGGCCCTACCTGTTCTCCAACTCCGTCGCCCCCGCCATCGTTGCCGCCACGCTCAAGGCCCTGGACCTGGTGGAGAACTCGGCCGACCTGCGGAGCCGGCTCTTTGAGAACGCTGCGCTGTTCCGCCGCCGGATGACGGAGGAGGGCTTCGACCTCCTGCGCGGCGAACACGCCATCGTTCCAGTCATGTTCGGCGACGCCGTCATGGCCGCGAAGGTGGCCGACCGGATGCTGCAGCACGGCGTCTTCGTCACGGCCTTCAGCTTCCCGGTGGTTCCGCGCGGCGCCGCGCGGATCCGGGTGCAGCTTTCGGCCGCGCATTCAGCGGACGACGTCGAAGCATGCGTGGGTGCCTTCGTCGCCAGCCGGGCCGAAGTGGCTGCCTGACGCCTCCGGCAGGCAGGTTCCACCAGGACGAAAGTCTGTAAGGATGGA
>JABFWC010000295.1 GCA_013362385.1 Pseudarthrobacter sp. | reverse complement strand
GCACGGATTTTTCCGCCCCCGCCCCTACGCTGGGAGGCTTTCGATCTCCGATCGTCAGCCTCCCAGCTTCGGCAGGCCCGATGCCACTCCCGGGGCGGAAAAATCCGTGCGGCTTCGTCGTTAACGCGCCATCCCAGCCACGGGCCTGGTTTTCTTGTTACTAGACTTGTACAAGTCGAAAGAGGTTTATAGATGTTTGAGTCCGTACAGGGCCTGCTTGATGAGCATGATGCCATTCAGGCGCAGCTGGGGGATCCTGCTGTTTATGCTGACCAGCGGCTTGCCCGGAAGCTGGGCCGGCGATCGGCTCAGCTCAACGGCATTGTCGAGGCCTACCACCGGTGGGAAGGGCTGCGGGACGACCTCGCCGCCGCCAGGGAGATGGCAGCCGAGGACCCCGAATTCGCGGCCGAGGTGCCCGAACTGGAAGCGTCGCTGGAGGTTGCTGCGGCGAAGCTGCGGCGCCTGCTCATTCCGCGCGATCCCGACGACGCCCGCAACGTGATCCTCGAGGTCAAGGGCGGCGAAGGCGGCGACGAAGCCGCCCTGTTCGCCGGCGACCTGCTGCGCATGTACACCCGGTACGCGGAGTCCCGCGGCTGGAAGACCGAAATCATCTCAGCCACCGAATCCGACCTCGGCGGCTACAAGGATGTCCAGGTGGCCGTCAAGGGCAATTCCAACGACCCCGCCGAGGGCGTGTACGCACGGCTTAAGTTCGAAGGCGGTGTACACCGCGTCCAGCGCGTCCCCGTCACGGAATCCCAGGGCCGGATCCACACCTCCGCTGCCGGCGTGCTGGTGCTGCCCGAGGTGGACGAGCCCGAAGAGCTCGAAATCAGCCCCAATGACCTCAAGATTGACGTCTACCGGTCCTCCGGCCCCGGCGGCCAGTCGGTGAACACCACCGACTCCGCCGTGCGCATCACCCACCTGCCCACGGGGATCGTGGTGGCGATGCAGAACGAGAAATCGCAGCTGCAGAACCGCGAGGCTGGCATGCGCGTCCTCCGGGCGCGCATCCTGGCGCACCAGCAGGAGCAGATCGACGCCGCCAACTCCGAACAGCGGAAGTCGCAGATCCGCACCATGGACCGGTCCGAGCGGATCCGCACCTACAACTACCCGGAAAACCGGATCGCGGACCACCGTACCGGCTACAAGGCCTACAACCTGGACCAGGTCATGAACGGCGACCTGGAACCTGTCATCCAGTCCGCCATCGAGATGGACGAACAGGCGCGGCTGGACGCCATCGGCGACTAGCCGCTCCGGTATGGCAACAGGGCAAGGCCAGTCCCTCGCGGACGCCGTCACGGAGGCAACAGCAATCCTGCGGGATGCAGGTGTTCCCAGTCCCCGCGTGGATGCCGAACTCCTCGCCGACCACCTGATGAAGGTGGGGCTCGGCCGGCTGCGCGCCCTGATGCTCGGTGACACCCCGGCGCCTGCCGGCTATGCCGAGCTCGTCGCCGAACGGGCCGGGCGGGTGCCGCTGCAGCACATTACCGGGGTTGCCCATTTCCGCTACCTCGAACTCGCCGTGGGGCCGGGGGTCTTCATTCCCCGGCCCGAGACGGAGTCCGTGGTGCAGCTGGTGATCGACCACGTGCAGGGCATGGCGGGTCCGCGGGTCGTCGACCTCGGAACGGGATCGGGGGCCATCGCCGGCTCGATCGCCTCGGAAATGCCGGGGGCGGAGGTGTACGCGGTCGAATACAGCGCCCTGGCGCACGCCTGGGCGTCGAAGAACCTCGCCCCCCTGGGTGTTAACCTCGTCCTGGGGGACCTGCGTGACGCCCTGCCGGAGCTCAACGGAACTTTCGACGTCGTGGTGTCCAACCCGCCCTACATACCGGCCGAGGCCATCCCCAACGAACCGGAAGTAGCCCTGCACGACCCGCCCGAGGCACTCTACGGCGGGGGAGCGGACGGCATGGAGCTTCCGACGGCGGCAGCCGCCTCGGCTGCCCGGCTCCTGCGTCCGGGGGGCTACTTCGTGATGGAGCACGCGGAAGTCCAGGCCGCTTGGATCGCTGGGATGCTCGGCCGGGGACCCTGGACCAGGATCAGCACGCATCCGGACCTCAACGGCAAGGAGCGCGCCACCAGCGCCGTCCTCGCCGGGCCCGACGACACGGAATGAAAGAATAGGCCAGTGACCACAACCTACGACTGCAGCACCGACGACCAGCGCGCCCAGGGACTTGAGCATGCGCAGCGTGCCATCGGCGAAAAGAAGTGCGTGGTGCTCCCCACGGACACTGTGTACGGGATCGGCGCGGACGCGTTTTCGCCGCAGGCCGTCACCATGCTGCTGGTATCCAAAGGACGCAGCCGCACCATGCCCCCGCCCGTGCTGATCCCGCGGATCAACGCCCTCGACGGCCTGGCTACCGAGGTCTCGGCTGACGCCCGCAGGCTGGCGGAAGCCTTCTGGCCCGGTGGCCTGACCTTGATCCTGCACGCCCAGCCGTCACTGGACTGGGACCTCGGCGAAACCAAGGGGACCGTGGCGCTGCGGATGCCTGCAGACGACGTCGCCCTGGAACTGCTGACCCTTACCGGCCCGCTGGCCGTCTCCTCTGCCAACCGCACGGGCCAGGCGCCGGCCCAAACGGCCGCTGCCGCGCGCGAACAGCTCGCCGACTCCGTCGAGGTGTACCTGGAAGGCGGCCCCCGCCCCCTAGAGGGCGAGGCCGGCGTGCCCTCGACCATTGTGGACGCCACCGGCCCGCGCCTGCGGGTGGTCCGCAACGGCGCCGTGAGCCTGGAGCAACTGCGCGAGCATGTTCCCGGAGTCCTTGGCCTGGGCGAGATCCCGACGCCGGAAAAACCGGACGAACCGGGCGCGCCGGAAGCGGACGCGGCACCCGCCGCGGGCAGCAGCGCAGTCAGCACCGACAACCTCCCGGGGAACTGAGATGCAGCCCAAAGTGGCCGTTGCGGCCGTCACCTTCGACCGCCATGAAGAGCTCGCCCTGCTCCTGAAGGGCCTGGCTGAGCAGACCGCGCCCATCCATTCGATCGCCCTCGTGGACTCCGGCACCGTCCCCGCCACCGACGTCGTCAAGGCCGGGGGAGCGGAGAACATCAACTACCTGCGGTCGGAGGCCAACCTCGGCGGTGCCGGCGGTTTCGCCTACGCGATCCTGGCCGCCATGGCCAGCGGTGCGGAATGGATCTGGCTGATGGACGACGACGGCCACCCCGAGGACTCCAGCTGCCTGGCAGAGCTGCTGCGCACCGCCGCCGAGCACCAGCTGGACATCGTCAGCCCGCTGGTGGCCGCAACGGCAGATCCCAACCGGCTTTCCTTCAATTTCCGGATCAACGGACTGCTGACCAACGACCGGTCGCGCCTGGCGCCCATGGGCTACCTGCCCGACATGGTGCACTTTTTCAACGGCGCGCTGATCCGCACCGAGGTCTTCTACAAGATCGGGATCCCGGACGTGAAGTTCTTCATCCGGGGCGATGAAGTGGACTTCCTGTCGCGCGTGAAAAAGGCAGGCCTCAAGTACGGAACGCTGGCCACTG
>JABFWC010000441.1 GCA_013362385.1 Pseudarthrobacter sp. | reverse complement strand
ACTACGAGTCGGTGCTCCACTCAGTCCGCGAAGGGCTGATCCTCATCGATGCCAGGAAACGCGTGGTGATGTACAACGACCAGGCCGCCGAGTTGCTGGGCCTGCCGCAGACCGGCAGCAGCGATCCCACCAGGCCGCCGTCGCTGGACGAACTTCCGCTGGAGAGTGAACTGCGCAGGCTGTTTGCTTCCGGCCGCACCACGAAGGATGAGATGGTCCTGACCGGTTCCCGTGTGCTGGTGGTCAACCAGGGTCCGGCCCGGGGGCCCGACTCCCCGGGAACCCGTGGAAAGGTTCCCGTCTACGGAACAGTGGCTACGCTCCGGGACAGGACCGAAATCGAAGCCCTTGGCAATGAACTGCAGACCATGCGGACCCTGTCTGATGCGCTGCGGGCCCAGACCCATGAGCACGCCAACCGGCTGCACACCATGGTCTCGCTCCTGGAACTCGGCCGGACGGCCGAAGCCCTGGACTTCGCCACGCAGGACCTGGCCCTCAGCCAGCAGCTGACCGACGACATGGTCAGCTCCATTGACGAGCCGGTAGTGGGGGCGCTGGTCATGGGCAAGGTGGCCGAGGCGCACGAGCGCGGAGTGCAGCTGGATGTCTCCACCCTCGGTTCCGGTGCTGCCCCGGGAGTTGCCGTACAAGACCTGGTGACCATCCTGGGCAACCTGCTCGATAACGCCATCGACGCCGCAGCGGACTCGCCCCCGCCACGGCGGGTGGACCTCACCGTGGAGTCCGACGAGGAGGGGCTGGACATCGCGGTCAACGACTCCGGCCTGGCGATCGACGCGGCGAATGCCGACCAGTTGTTCCGGCATGGCTACAGCACGAAACCCGCCGGCACGGGCGGCCGCGGCATCGGCCTCGCCCTGGTCCGGCAGGCAGTGAACAGGCTGGGCGGTACGCTGGCCATCAACGGGCGGCGCGGCGCCAAGTTCGAGGTCTTCCTGCCGGCAGCCGCGCCCCCGGAAAAGGAGCAGAAACAGTGAGCAACATCCGGGTCCTCGTCGTCGAGGACGAGGCCATCGCCTCCGCAGCGCATGCCGCCTACGTCGAACGGCTGGACGGGTTCGAACTTGCCGGGACAGCGCCGGACGGTCAATCGGCCCTGCGGCTGCTGAACGAATTCGTTGCCGCCGGCCAGCCGGTGGAACTGGTCCTGCTGGACATGAACCTTCCGGACCTGCACGGCCTGGACATCGCACGCCGCATGCGTTCGGCGGGCATCCTCGCCGACATCATCGCCATCACGGCCGTCCGCGAGCTGGCAATCGTCCGCAGCGCGGTGGCCATCGGCGTAGTGCAGTACCTGATCAAGCCGTTTACGTTCGCCACGTTCTCGGACAAGCTGGAAAGCTACCGGCAATTCCGCCAGCAGCTTGCGGGATCAGCAGGCGGAGCCGGAAAGGGCGGGGCGTCGCAGAGCGAGGTGGACCGGGCGTTCGCGAGCCTCCGGGCGCCGTCCGAGCTGCCGCTCCCCAAGGGCCTGTCAACCTCCACGCTGGGCTCCGTCCAGGAATTCCTCCGCGGGAAGCCCGAGGCAGTGTCGGCCACGGAGGTCATGGACGCGCTGGGCATGTCCCGGGTCACGGCCCGGCGCTACCTGGAGTACCTGGCTGACGCGGGCACCGTATCCCGGACAGCACGCTATGGCACACCCGGCCGCCCCGAGAACGAATACCGGTGGAGCGGGCGCTGACGATCCCCTCCTGGCGATCACCAACCCTTCTTGTATACATATCGGAAAAACTATCGAGGAAAAAGCGCATTTCCCGTAGCCTTTCCTCACTCTCTGTATACACTGGTGAGAGTCGATCCGGGAAGGAGTCCTCCATGCGCGCCAGCGAAAGAGCCTATGCGGCCCTGCGGGACGACATCCTCGAATGGCGGCTGGCTCCCGGGACCGTCCTTGCCGAGGTGGAGCAGTCCGAGCGCCTGGGCGTCTCGCGCACCCCGCTCCGGGAGGCGCTGGGCCGGCTGACCGCGGAAGGCCTGACGGCGGCGGCAGGAGGCCGGGGCGTCGTCGTCACCGACATTTCCCTTGAGGACATCGACGAGCTCTTCGAACTGCGCGAAACCCTGGAAGGCAAGGCCGCAGCCCTGGCTGCCCAGCGGGGCGACGCGGCAACGTTCGCGCAGCTGCAGCGCGAACTGCTCCACGCCCCCGAGCTGGTCCGCGGACCGCACCCGGCGCTGCACGAGTACTACGCGCTGGTGGGCCGGCTGGACACCGCGATCGACGCCGCGATCTCCAACTCCTACCTCGCGCAGGCCATGCGCAGCCTGCGCGTGCACCTGGTCCGGGTTCGCCGGCTGGCCGCCGACGATGCTGCCCGCCTCACCGCCGCGGCGGGCGAGCATGCAGCCATTGCCGAGGCCATCGCGGCAGGCAACCCCAAACTCGCCGAAGCCGCCACCATCATGCACCTGCACCGCAGCCTGTCGCACGTCAAAGCAACCCACGTACCGCACCAGAAGGAGCACCATGGTTAAGGAACACCACGTCCGCGTCTACAAGAGCGATGAAAACCTGGCCCGCGAGGACCAACTGGCCTACAAGATCGCCCATGTCGCCGCCGACCCGGTCGCGGTCACCGACGACGTGACCGACATGGTGATCAACCGCGTCATCGACAACGCCTCGGTGGCCATCGCCTCCCTGAACCGGGCCCCCATCATCGCAGCCCGCGCCCAGGCGCTCACCCACGGGCCCAGCACCGGCGGCAAGGGCTCGAAGGTCTTCGGCATCGACGAACGAGTGGCCCCCGAGTGGGCCGCGTGGGCCAACGGCGTCGCCGTCCGTGAACTGGACTACCACGACACGTTCCTCGCCGCGGACTACTCCCACCCGGGCGACAACATCCCGCCGATCCTCGCCGTCGCCCAGCATGTCGGCTCCAGCGGCGCCGACCTGGTCCGCGGCATTGCCACCGGGTACGAGATACAGGTCAACCTGGTCAAGGCCATCTGCCTGCACAAGCACAAGATCGACCACGTGGCGCACCTGGGCCCCTCCGCCGCCGCCGGCATCGGCACCCTGCTGGGACTCGACGTCGAAACCATCTTCCAGTCCATCGGCCAGGCACTGCACACCACCACTGCTACCCGGCAGTCCCGCAAGGGCGAAATCTCCACCTGGAAGGCTCACGCCCCCGCGTTCGCCGGGAAGATGGCCATCGAATCGGCAGACCGCGCCATGCGCGGCCAGACCTCCCCCGTACCGATCTACGAAGGCGAGGACGGCGTCATCGCCTGGATGCTGGACGGTCCGGACGCCTCCTACATGGTCCCGCTCCCCACGCCCGGCGAAGCCAAGCGCGCCATCCTGGACACATACACCAAGGAACACTCCGCCGAATACCAGGCGCAGGCCTGGATCGACCTGGCCCGCAAGCTGCACCGCGGACACCCCGAGGTGACGGACCCGGCCAACGTGGCCTCCGTGCTGATCAAAACCAGCCACCACACCCACTACGTCATCGGTTCCGGCGCCAACGACCCCCAAAAGTATGACCCC
Source organism: Pseudarthrobacter sp. (assembly GCA_013362385.1). Classification (GTDB taxonomy): domain Bacteria; phylum Actinomycetota; class Actinomycetes; order Actinomycetales; family Micrococcaceae; genus Arthrobacter. The sequence continues at coordinate 16 of JABFWC010000441.1, read as the reverse complement.
ACTGCGTCCCGGGAAA
>JABFWC010000322.1 GCA_013362385.1 Pseudarthrobacter sp. | reverse complement strand
CGTCACCGACGAACCCGCGCTCCTCGACGGCCACGGACCGATCCCCGCCTCCATGGCACGCACACTCATCGCAGACGGCGCCGATTCCGTCTACCGCGTCCACGTCGACCCCCGCGACGGGGCACCCCTGGAGATCGGGCGCAAGAGCTACCGGCTCCCGGAAACCATCAAACGCTGGATCCGCATGCGCGACGCCAAATGCACCTTCCCCGGCTGCACCAACCGCACCCCGGACAACGAAACAGACCACCTCACCGCTTGGAAGCACGGCGGAACCACCGGCGCCTCCAACCTGGGACAACTCTGCCCGAAACACCACCGCCTCAAACACAACAGCGGCTGGACGCCCACCGCCGCCACCACAAACGAACCACCCGGCTGGACCTCACCAACCGGCCGCCACTACCAAGCCGAACAACCCGACCCCGAACCAACACGGTGGCCGCAAGGGTTCCTATCCCGCGCACTACCCCTTGGCATCAGCCCGCCCTTCGAAGAGCCGCCCGCCGACCACCTGATCGACGCTGACGACCTCTACCCCGCAGACCCACTGTGGGAGGAGTTCCACGCGCTGCCCTTCGCGTTGCCACCGGACCCGTATGAGGGCGCGGAACTCCTGCTGATGTGAACCGCGCGTCACGCCCGGTGGAAGACTGACCGCATGAACGGCCTGTAGGCCGGGTACTTCCCGTCGGCAGCGGCGTGCGGCGCGGCGCCGTCGTCGGACCCGCCGGCAGTCCGCAGCTCGGTGACATGTTGCAGAACCCCACCCTCAACGCTGATGGCATGGCGAGTCCAGCCTGCGCCGCTTTGCCGCTCAACCCGGATGACGCCGTCATGCCAGGTGCAGCGGGCGGCAGCAGCGGGCGGTGCGCCGGTGCTATCAACGTAGTACCAGAGCACATCCTTGCGGACGGGATCGATGCTGAAGATACCCTGGCCTTCGAAGTGCCTGCCGTCGGCCTCCACATGCCGGTAGCTCTGCACCACCCCGAAGCCGCCGGCCAGCAAGCTGTACGACACTTCAGCCTCCACGCTGCGCTCGGGCCCCCACGGACCGGCAGCCAGAAGTGTGCTTCCCCGCCAGTGACCGATCAGTCCGGTAAACGCGGGGTGGCCGGCGGCAGGCGCGCCGCCCTCGTCGTCGTGAGGCCCCTGATCACCCGCGGGCGTGGATCCGTGCACCGCACTCCCCTTACCCCGGCACGCCGGACTGTTCGCTCAACACACCGGCATGTTCCGGACGGGGTTATCTTAAGCCCGCTGTGCGGTCCATGTCCGGGGCGTCGGACGCCGACTAAACAGGTACGCGGGCAGGGAACCCGAAGGTTTCCGATTCCTCAAAGGGCCCGACGACGGTGACGGTGCGGGGCGCGGCAGCAAGTTCGGCCGCGAGCTCCTGGACCTGCTCGGCGGTGACGGCCTTGATGAGGCGGAGGGTCTCGTCGATGTCCTGGTACTCGCCCGAGACGAGTTCGGCGCGGCCCAGCCGGGACATCCGGGACCCGGTGTCCTCGAGCGCCAGGACGATCCCGCCGCCGAGCTGGCCCACTGCCTTGCGGAGTTCGTCGTCGGAAATGCCGTGCTCGGCGAGCTTGTCCAGCTCGACCGCCAGGAGGTCCAGCACCTGCCGCACCTTGGACGGGGTGCAGCCGGCGTACATGCCGAAGTACCCGGCATCGGCGTAAGAGGACGCAAAGGAATAGGTGGAGTACACCAGCCCGCGCTTCTCCCGGATCTCCTGGAACAGCCTGGAGGACATGCCGCCGCCCAGGACCGCGTTCAGGACGCTCATGACGTAGCGTCGTTCGTCCGTAGCCACGATGGTGGGGCAGCCCATGATGATGTTGGCCTGTTCCACTGCACGCTTGACCACGTGCAGGCCCGCAGTCCCGGTGATCAGGGCACGTTCGGTGGAGCGGCGCTTGACCGGTGCCGCGTCCATCTCAAGGGACCAGCCGGCAGATTCGAGGGCGTCCACCACGAGGCCGCACACGACGTCGTGGTCCAGGCCGCCTGCCGCCGTAATCACCAGTTCATCGGGCCGGTAGTAACGGCGGTAGTGCTCCCAGACTGAGTCACGGGCCACGGCCTTGATGGCGTCCGGGGTGCCGCCGATGGGCCGGCCCAGGGGGTGGCTGCCGAGGACTGCGGAGACGAAGTGTTCGTGGGCGACGTCGGTGGGGTCATCGCTGTCCATGGCGATTTCCTCGAGGATGACGTCGCGCTCCTGCTCCATCTCGTCGGGATCCAGCACGGCGCCGGTGATCATGTCGGCGATGACGTCGATGGCCATGGGGAGGTCTGTATCCAGGACGCGGGCGAAGTAGCAGGTGCTTTCCTTGGCCGTGGCGGCGTTGGATTCCCCGCCCACTTCGTCGAATGCGGAGGCAATCTCCAGCGCGGTGCGCCGCTTGGTCCCCTTGAACAGGAGGTGCTCCAGGAAGTGGGTGGAACCGTGCTGGCCGGGAGCCTCGTCACGGGACCCCACGCCAACCCAGAACCCGATCGTGGCCGAGCGCTGGCCCGGCATCGCCTCGGTCAGTACCCGCACTCCCCCGGGCAGCACGGAACGGCGCACCTCGGACCCTCCGTCGGAGCCGTGGACCAGGGTGTCGCCGGCGTGGTTCTGCTCAAGCGGCAGGGGTACAACAGTCATGAAGGCCTTTCAAAGGGGGCAGCCGGATCTGGCTGCCATCGTAACAGCGGCGGGGCCGGTGGATCATCCACCGGCCCCGCCGATTCATTGCTCTGCCGGAAGTCCGGAAACTGCCTAGGCGTCAGAGCCTTCAGCGGGCTCCGAAGCGTGGGCACGCTCGGTGCCTTCAGCAGCCTCGTCCTCGGCTACCACCGGGGCGAGGGAGAGCTTGCCGCGGTCGTCGATCTTGGTGATTTCCACCTGGATCTTCTGGCCGACCGAGACGACGTCATCAACGTTGTCCACGCGCTTGCCGTTGGCGAGCTTGCGCAGTTCGGAGATGTGCAGGAGGCCGTCCTTGCCCGGGGTCAGCGATACGAAGGCACCGAAGGTGGTGGTCTTGACGACCGTACCCAGGTAACGCTCGCCGATTTCCGGGACCTGCGGGTTCGCAATGGCGTTGATGGCGGAGCGTGCTGCTTCGGCAGACGGGCCGTCGGTGGCGCCAATGTAGACGGTGCCGTCGTCCTCGATGGAGATGTCGGCGCCGGTGTCTTCCTGGATCTGGTTGATCATCTTGCCCTTGGGGCCGATGACCTCGCCGATCTTGTCCACGGGGATCTTGACGGCGATGACGCGCGGTGCGAACTCGGAGAGCTCGTCCGGGGTGTCGATGGCCGAGTTGATGACCTCGAGGATGTGCAGGCGCGCTTCGCGGGCCTGCTTCAGTGCTGCTGCCAGCACCGAGGCGGGGATGCCGTCGAGCTTGGTGTCCAGCTGGATCGCGGTGACGAACTCGGAGGTACCGGCAACCTTGAAGTCCATATCGCCGAAGGCATCTTCGGCGCCAAGGATGTCGGTCAGCGCGGCGTAACGGGTCTGGCCGTCAACCTGGTCGGAGACCAGGCCCATGGC
>JABFWC010000207.1 GCA_013362385.1 Pseudarthrobacter sp. | reverse complement strand
AACGGGAGGTGGGCGAGGGCATCCGCCGCTCCGGCCTGCCCCGGGCCGACGTGTTCATCGAGACCAAGGTCTGGGTCAGCGACTACGGCTACGACGAGGCGCTCCACGCCTGGGACAAATCGGTAGGCAAACTGGGCGTGGAGCAGCTGGACCTGCTCATCCTGCACCAGCCCGCGCCGGACCGGTTCGAGAAAACGCTCGCCGCGTACAAGGCGCTGGAAACCCTGCTCAAGGACGGGCGGGTGCGGGCCATCGGGGTCAGCAACTTCATGCCGCACCACCTGCAGCAGCTGCTCGCGGAAACCGGCGTGGTCCCGGCCGTCAACCAGGTCGAGCTCCACCCGTACTTCCAGCAGGCGGCTGTCCAGACTGTCGATGAGGACCACCGCATCCTCACCCAGGCGTGGTCACCGATCGGCGGCATCACGTTCTACCCGGGGTGGGGCGAGAACCGGAAGAACGTCATGCGGGACCCGGCGATTGCCGCCGTCGCGCAGGCCCACGGCAAGACTCCCGCCCAGGTGATGCTGCGCTGGCACCTGCAGCAGGGCCGCTCGGCCATCCCCAAGTCCACGAACCCGGCGCGCATCGCCGAGAACTTCGACGTGTTCGACTTCGAGCTCACCGCCGGGCAGCTCGCCGCCCTCGACGCCCTGGACACGGGCGCCCGCAGCGGACCGGACCCGGACGTTCCCCGCCCGGAACGGTTCGCCATGGTCATCCCCGAAGCCGAAGGAGCCTAGCAATGGAATACCGCCCGCTTGGCCGCACCGGCGTGCAGGTCAGCCCCCTCTGCCTTGGCGCAATGATGTTCGGCCCGTGGGGCAACGACGACCGCGCCGACGCCGCCCGCATCATCCACCGCGCCCTCGACGCCGGCATCAACTTCATCGACACCGCGGACGTCTACTCCGGCGGCGTATCGGAGGAGATCGTCGGGGAGGCGCTGCAGGGACGGCGCGACGACGTGTTCCTCGCCGCCAAGTTCTTCATGCCGATGGACGGGAAGGACCCCAACCAGCGCGGCGGCTCCCGCCGGTGGATCATGCGCGAGGTGGAGAGCTCGCTGCGCCGGCTGAACACGGACTACATCGACCTCTACCAGGTGCACCGGCCCAGCCCCGACACCGATGTCGAGGAAACCCTCGGCGCGCTCACGGACCTGGTCCGGCAGGGCAAAGTCCGCTACATCGGGTCTTCGTCCTACTCGGGTTCGCAGATCGTGGAGGCGCAGTGGGCGTCCCGCGAGCGCAACCTGGAGCGGTTCGTCACCGAGCAGCCGCCCTATTCGATCCTGGTGCGCGGCATCGAGGAGGATGTCCTGCCCACGGTGCAGCGCCACGGTATGGGAACCCTCACCTACAGCCCGCTGGCCGGCGGCTGGCTTTCGGGACGGTGGCGGAAGGACGCGGCGTCACGGCCCACCTCTTCAGCGCGGCCGAGTGCCCGGTTCGACATGAGCCAGCCGGCCAACCAGCGCAAGCTGGACGTCGTGGAGGAGCTCGCGCAGGTGGCCGAATGGGCCGGCGTCACGCTTATCGAGCTGGCCATCGCGTTCGTGATCAACCACCCCGGCGTCACCTCCGCCATCGTGGGCCCGCGCACCATGGAGCAGCTGGAGTCCTACCTCCCCGCCGCCGAGACCAGGCTCGCCCCCGAGGTGCTGGACCGCATCGACCAGCTGGTGGCCCCCGGCGTCACCCTCAACCCCGACGACAACAGCTACGGCGCCCACGAACTCACACCAAACGCACGACGGCGGCACCGGGCTTAGGCGCCCGGACACCACCTTACGAAAGGAAAACCAATGGCAACATGGCTCATCACAGGCTGCTCCACCGGACTCGGCCGGGCACTCGCGGAGGCCGTGCTCGCATCCGGGCACAACGCCGTCGTCACCGCCCGGAACGTCGAGGCGGTGCAGGACATCGCCGCCGGCTTCCCCGACACCGCGCTCGCCCTCCCCCTGGACGTCACGGACAAGGCGCAGATCAGCGCGGCGGCCAAGCAGGCGCAGGACCGCTTCGGGGCGATCGACGTGCTGGTGAACAACGCCGGTTACGGGTACCGGGCCGCGGTCGAGGAGGCGGACGACGCCGATGTGCGGCGCCTGTTCGACACGAACTTTTTCGGCGCGGTGGACATGATCAAGGCAGTGGTGCCGGGCATGCGCGCCAACAAGTCCGGCACCATCCTGAACATCTCCTCCATCGGCGCCCGGATCACGCCGCCCGGCTCGGGCTACTACGCGGCCACCAAGGCGGCGCTCGAGGGCATGTCCGGATCGCTGCGCCACGAGCTGAAGCCGTTGGGCATCAACGTCACCGCGATCGAGCCGGGCGGCTTCCGCACGGATTTCGCCGGCCGCTCGCTGACGCAGTCCGCGACGCCGATCGGGGACTACGCGGAGACCGCGGGCAAGCGCCGCAAGGAGCACGACACCGCGCACGGCAACCAGCCCGGCGACCCGGACAAGGCAGCCATGGCGATCATGGCCGTCGTCGACTCCCCCAACCCGCCGGGGCTGCTGGTCCTGGGGACGGACGCGTTCGGCGCGTTCGGGATGGTGGCGGACGCGCAGCGCGCCGAGCTGGAGCAGTGGCAGGAGCTGAGCGCCAGCACCGACATCACGGACTGACCCAACTAGGTCGCAGTTAATGTCGTTTTGAGGCGTCAAAACGACACCTACTGCGACCTAGTTGGGGGTGGGGCGCCGGGCTGCGGAGTTGCGCCGGGAATTTCCACCCGCACGGCCGTAGGCTTTCGCCATGCACCCCTTGGCAGCGATCGTCCTGGTGATCCTCACCGGGCTTGCCTGGCTGGGCACCGTCGTCACCCTGCTGGTGTCCCTGTCGAACGCCCGGCGGCGGCCGCCGGATGGGGCCGGGGGCGACCGCCAGGGCCCGAAGGTCCGCTCCCGGGACGGGGAGCGGACCCGGATTCCGCTCTGAAGTGCCAGCCGGGCCGAAAATCGGGTAGTCACTACTCATGACAGGGCCCGCATCCGGTGCGAGAGTGATTCCTAACGCTCCATCGCTTCAAGAGGAACCACCATGGCAGCAAAACGGCGTCGCCCAGGCAGCAAGGGCGGCGGCACTATCGGGTGTGCACCCTTCCTCATCCTGATCGGCATAGCCCTCATCATTAAATTCTGGTGGGTCATCCTCATCGGATTGGGGGTGGTGGCGCTGACAGCGGCCCTGGTGCGCACGGCGAAGGCGCCGCCACGCCCGGCCCGGGTGCACCCGCCCCGTCCGCAACCCGTCATGCCCCCGCCCCGCGTGGCCATTGGCGGCGATGACCTCACAGCCCACATGCGCAGCCAGAAGCAGGCAGGCCGTGTGCGGGACATGCAGGAATGGGACTACGAATGGATCCGGCTGGCCCATCCCGGGAAGAGCCTTCGCGAGGTCAATGAGATCGCGAACGCGCACTTTGCCCGTGGCCGTTCCATCGGCGTCAACTGGGAGGACCCCACCGTTCCGTGAGCCGGGCCCTCGGAGTAGCGGTAAGTGGGCGACCGTGGGGCGCTCCTGCCCAGTTACTTCCCCGAGCCCGCGGC
>JABFWC010000336.1 GCA_013362385.1 Pseudarthrobacter sp. | reverse complement strand
GTTCCTCAAGGCCCAGGTGGCCCGCGCCAAGGAAGAAGGCGTGCTGTTCTCCGCGCACCTCAAGGCCACCATGATGAAGGTTTCGGACCCCATCATCTTCGGCCACGTGGTCAAGGCCTACTTCTCCGAGCTCTTTGAGACCTACGGCAAGCAGCTCACAGCAGCCGGCATCAGTCCCAACAACGGCCTTGCCGCCATCCTGAGCAGCCTTGAGGACCTGCCCGCGGATGTCCGCGAGGGCGTCCAGAACCTGATCAAGAAGGGCCTGGAAGACGGCCCGGCCCTGGCCATGGTGGACTCGGACAAGGGCATCACCACCCTGAACGTCCCCAGCGACGTCATCGTGGACGCGTCCATGCCGGCCATGATCCGCAGCTCCGGCCACATGTGGGGCCCGGACGGCAAGGAAGCGGACACCCTGGCCGTTCTGCCGGACAGCTCCTACGCTGGCATCTACCAGGTGGTTATTGACGACTGCCGCGCCAACGGCGCCTACGATCCCACCACCATGGGCACCGTGCCGAACGTCGGCCTCATGGCGCAGGCAGCCGAGGAATACGGCAGCCACGACAAGACCTTCGAAATCCAGGAAGCCGGCAAGGTGCAGATCGTGGACGGCTCCGGCAACGTCCTGATCGAACACGAGGTTTCCGAGGGAGACATCTGGCGCGCCTGCCAGACCAAGGACGCTCCCATCCGCGACTGGGTCAAGCTGGCCGTCACCCGGGCCCGCGCCTCGCAGACCCCCGCCGTGTTCTGGCTGGACGAGGACCGCGCCCACGACGCCAACCTCATTGCCAAGGTCAACGAGTACCTGAAGGAGCACGACACCGAGGGCCTGGACATCCAGATCATGGCCCCCGTCAAGGCCATCGCCTTCACGCTGGAGCGCATCCGCAAGGGCGAGGACACCATTTCCGTTACCGGCAACGTGCTCCGCGACTACCTCACGGACCTGTTCCCCATCCTGGAACTGGGCACCAGCGCCAAGATGCTCTCGGTTGTTCCGCTGATGAACGGCGGCGGGCTCTTCGAGACCGGTGCCGGCGGCTCCGCCCCCAAGCACGTCCAGCAGCTGCTGAAGGAAAACCACCTCCGTTGGGACAGTCTGGGCGAGTTCCTGGCCCTGGCCGTCAGCTTCGAGCACCTGGCCACCACGACGGGCAACGCCCGCGCCCAGGTCCTGGCCGACACCCTGGACCGCGCCACCGGCACGTTCCTGCTGGAGAACAAGTCCCCGAGCCGCCGCGCGGGCGAGCTGGACAACCGTGGCAGCCACTACTTCCTGGCCCGCTACTGGGCTGAAGAGCTGGCCAAGCAGACGGACGACGCCGACCTGGCCGCCGCGTTCAGCCCGGTCGCCGGCGAGCTTTCCTCCAAGGAGGAAACGATCGTGGGCGAGCTGGCCGAGGTCCAGGGCTCACCCGTGGACATCGGGGGCTACTACCGCCCGGAGGACGCCAAGGCTTCGGCAGTGATGCGTCCTTCCGCCACCCTTAACAAGGTCATCGCCAGCCTGAGCTAGCAACAGCCGCCACTGCAGCAATGTGCTGCGTCGGGCCAACCAAAGAGGCGGTGCTCCGGAGTTGTTCGGGGCACCGCCTCCTTCGTTTGGCCGCGGAAGGGATCAGTTCCTGCCTTTGCCCTTTTCACCGTTGTTTTTGCCTGTGTCCGCGCCGTTGCCGTTGCCGGACGCGTTGTCCGGTGCCGGCGCAGGTGCGGGCGCAGCATGCGAGGGCGTTGTTTCCGGGCTGGGGGACGGGCTTTGAGTGGCGCCCTGGCCTGCGGCGGCGCGGGCATCCTCTGCCGCCTTGGCCTGCTGGGCGGCTAGCGCCTCCGTGAGGTCTGCCCGGACAGCCGTTGCCACGGTGGTGATGCTGCGGCGCCGCTCGTCGGACACCTGGCCTTTCGCCTGGGCAGCGGAGAGGTCGGACTCCAGGCCGTCGAGTGCCTTTAACGCGGTGGCAGGATCATTCTGGGTCGACGCCTGGGTCACCTCCAGGACCCGTGCCTGAAGCTGGGTTGCAACATCCCGGCGCAGGCCGTTTTGGGAGCCACACCCGGCAAGGAGCGCCGCGACCACCAGCGCGGAGCATCCCCAGACGAGGCTGTGGGGGCGCTGCCGGACGGCCGTTACGGCCAGGCTCACGGCTGCACGCTCTTCTGGAGTTCCTGCAGGTGGTCGCCCAGGGCCCCGGTCACCGTGGGGTAGGGGACGACGTCGGCAGGAGCCTGCGCGGATACGGTCATCAGCACCGCGGCCACCGCGGCGGCAACCACTACGAGGCCCAGGACCAGTGCCAGCCAGAAGCGCTTGGTGCGCATCTGCGGGTGGAGATTACGGGCCACTGCTGCGGGTGCCGGTTCCTTCGCGGCTGTTACGCTGCCGGTCCCGCCGCTGCCCGTGCCGTCGTCGCCGGGTTCAACGCCGCGTGCTTCCGTTGCGGGGGCAGCCGCTTGGCGCAGTTCATCCACCGATTCCTCTGCCGTGATGGAGGGCGGGTGGAACGGCATGGCCGGCAGTACCCGGGTGGTTTCGGGGGCGAGCTCGCCGGGCGTCGAGGCCGGGGAGACAAGTGCCTGCCGCAGGGACGTTTCGATGTCGGCGGCGGCGGGACGCTCCAAGGGCTCGATTGCGGTCATGGAGCGGATCAGGTCAGCCCACTCGGCGGGTACGTCCTCGGGGATTTCGGGCGCCCGGTGAAGCCGGGCCACAGCGGATTCCACGGGGCTGCCGGGATATTCCACCGTGCCCTTGATGCACTCGAGCAGGACCAGGCCCAGTGAATAGATGTCCGTGGCGGAGGACAGCGGCTTGCCCAGCGCCTGCTCCGGGCTGAGGTACGCGGCGGTGCCCACCATGGAGCCGGTTGCCGTCAGCCGGGTGGAATCGGCAATCCTGGCGATGCCGAAGTCCGTGAGTTTGGGACGCAGGGGCTCGCCGGGCCGGATCTGGACCAGGAGGATATTTCCGGGCTTGATGTCGCGGTGGATGATGCCAAGGCCGTGCACGTAGGCCAGCGCGTCAGCTATGCCGGCGCCGATGACGGACAGCTCTTCCAGGGGGACCCGGCTGTGGCGGATCCGGTTGCGCAGATCCTGGCCCTCCACGAGTTCCATGGTCAGGAACGGCCTGGGTTCGTCCGGGATGCGGTCGTCGATGCCGGCGTCAAATAGCGTGACCAAACCAGGGTGATTAAGGGTCGCAAGAAGCGCGATCTCGGCTTCCTGCCGTTTGAGTTCCTCCGTGTCCGGAGCCTGCGGGGCGAAGAGCTTCAACGCCACGTCGCGGCCCAGGTTTTCGTCCCGGGCACAATACACCGAAGACATCCCGCCCCGGCCAATGACTTCCCCCAGCCGATAACGTCCGCCGACCACTTCATTCTTGATGGAGCTAGGCGATTCCGCCACCATGACCGTTCCTCCCGGTGCGCTGCGGCACTCTCGTACCTTAAATTATACGGGCGGCACCAAGGGAGCAGCGATTGACCTGCCCCCTTCCTATGGGGAGCATGCCGATGGTCCGGCGGCGATTCCAAGCTTCTCGCCGCCGGACCATTAGCTACAAGGACATGTGTGCTGG